>NZ_JAQUWN010000071.1 GCF_028692895.1 Pseudodesulfovibrio sp. | reverse complement strand
AAGGGCGTCCAGGGCGACACGGGTCTTGAACTCGGCGGTAAACTTTCTTCTCTGCTTGGGCATCAAAAGCTTCCTTCGGGCTTCTTACGTCCACCTTAGCTACTGGCCCAGTTTCCCGAACCCACTTATCTGCGGGGAGCCCGGCCGTCCTTCCTGCTGTGCGATCACGCGCTGCCCGCCTGCATGGCCTGCCAGATCCATTGGCACGGCAAGGGGGCGTTGCCTTCCCCTCTGACCCGGGGCTATTGCGGGAGCTGCCATGCGCCCGCCGCCAGCGCCTACGGGGCGCTGGGCCTTCCCGTGCACGCCTACAGGGACTTCCTCACCGAGTCCGATCTGGACGAGGCCCGGCAGCTCGGGCGGGAGATGGACGCGGCGGACATCCGGACGTTCTCCCTGGACGGGATCAACGTGGGGGAGCACGCCTACGCCGGGGCTTTGCGGTTTTTCGCCAGGGGGGACCTGCAAGGGGAGCGGCGCGGTGAAAAGGTGCTGCGCGACTACCTGGAGGCGGCGATCCTGACGGCCCGCATGGCTGAGCGGCTCCTGGCCGAACACCATTTCGACGTGGTGGTCCTGCACCACGGCATCTACGTGCCCCAGGGCATCGTGCGGGACGTCTGCCACAAGATGGGCGTGCGCACGGTGAACTGGAACCCGAGCTACCGGAGCCGGACCTTCATCTTCAGCCACGACGACACCTACCACAAGACGATGATCTCCGAGCCGGTGAACGCCTGGCGGAACATCCCCTGGGACGAGGAGAAGCAGACCCGGCTCGACGCCTATCTCTACAGCCGCCGGTTCGGCAAGGAGGACTGGATATGGTTCCATGGCCGGCCGTCCTTCGACCTCGACGCCGCGGTTCGGGAGTTGGGCCTGGACCCCTCCCTGCCGACCACCGGGCTGCTGACGAGCGTCATGTGGGACGCCGTGCTGCACTACAAGGACATGGCCTTCCCGGATATGATCTCCTGGGTGGTGGAGACCGTGGATTTCTTTGCCGGTCGACCGGACCGCCAGCTCGTCATCCGAATCCATCCGGCGGAAGCGACCGGGACCATCCCTTCCCGGCAGCGGGTCGACGAAGCGTTGCGGCGCCGTTTCAGCAAGCTGCCGGGCAACGTTATCCTCGTGCCCCCGGAGAAGGCCATCAGCACCTATTCCCTCATGGACATTTGCGACCAGGTCCTCATCTACAACACCAAGACCGGCATCGAGATGGCGGCGCAGGGCAAGCCCGTGCTGGTGGCCGGGGACGCCTGGGTCAGGGGAAAGGGGTTCGTGCGGGAGGCGTCGTCCCGGGAGGAATACCTCTCGGAGCTCGAAGCGGTGCTGGCGGACCGGAGCCTGGACGCGGAGTCCCTCGCCCTGGCCCGGAAGTATGCCTATCATTTCTTTTTCCGCAGGATGATACGCCTGAACCTTTTCGAGCCGACCAACTGCATCCGGCAGTATCGGCCGACCATCCGCTCTTTGGAGGACCTGCGCCCCGGGGCGGACCTCGGCCTGGACCTGGTCTGCAACGGGATTCTGGAAAACGTCCCCTTTGTCGCGGATGACTAGCGGGAGAACGGGGGAGCGCGGAAGATGCGAGCCCCGAATTGCCACGGCCGCGCATTTCCTATAGATTTTTGGCGAAGTGATAACCAATGCATCGAAGAGCACCAATCATGTCCAACAGCGTTGTCGCACTTATTCCGGCCCGGCAGGGGTCAAAACGGATTCCGGGCAAGAATGTCAGGGAGTTCCACGGGCACCCGATCATCGCCTACACCATCGCCGCCGCCCGCCAGTCCGGCGTGTTCGACAGGGTGATCGTCTCGACGGATGATCCGGAGACCGCCGGGATCGCCGTCCGGTACGGGGCGGAAACACCGTTTTTACGGCCCGCCGAATACGCGGCGGATCAATCGCCCGACATCCAGTGGGTGCGCCACGCCCTGGAGCGGCTGGAAGACGGGTACGAGTTCTTCTCGATCCTTCGCCCCACCAACCCGTTCCGGCAGGCCGAAACCATCCGCCGGGCATGGCGCGCCCTGCGGGAAGCCCCGGATGCGGACACCCTCCGCGCCGTGGAGCGCTGCCACGAGCATCCCTACAAGATGTGGCGGATCGAGGGCGGGATGCTCAACCCCCTGTTCCCCACTCCCGGGACCGAGGAAGTGCCCTTCCACAGCCGTCCCTACCAGGCCCTGCCCGAGGTGTTCGTGCAGAACGCCAGCCTGGAGATCGCGCGCACCGAGTTTCCCCTGAAGCACGGCAGGATCACGGGCGACAGAATCCTGGCCTTCGTCTCCGAGGGGCAGGAGGGGTTTGACCTCAATTTCCCCGAGGACTGGGTGGTGGCCGAACATCTCGTGACCAGCGGGCAGGCCGTCCTCCCCGAAATCCCCTGAACCGAAACCGCCGGGCGCGAGTCCCCGGCAACAAGGATTTTGCAATGACACCAGCAGCTCCTCCGATGAAACATGTCATCCTTACGCTGACTTACGCCTGCCAGCTTCGTTGCCGGATGTGCGGCCAGGTCAATCTGCCCGAAGGCAAGGAGCTTGTCGGCGGGGAGCTGGATGCGGACCTGGTCATCAAGCGGCTTGAGGAGGTCCCGTCCCTGAAGACCTGCTATCTTTTCGGCGGAGAGCCCCTGCTGCACTCGCGCTTTTTCGACATCGTGGAGTAGTTGCGGAAGCGGGGCGTCTGGACGGGCTTTTCCACCAACGGCCTGCTGTTGGGGAAATACCACGAGCGCATCCTGGACGCCGACATCGACATGCTTTCGGTCTCCATCGACAGCCATTATCCGGAAGTGCACGACAATATTCGAGGACTGCCCGGCCTTTACGAAAAGACGTGCGCCCACCTGCTGGACAGCCGGACCCGCAAGGGGCTTTCCAGACCTTCCGTCAAGGTGCACTTCACGATCCTGCCCGGCAACATCGACGAAATGCGGGGGTATTACGAGACCTTCGCCTCGCGTTTCCCGGAACTGGACATGATCAAGTTCCACTTTCCCCGGTTCGCCACCCCGGCCATGGCCGAGGAGTACGCCCGGGTCCTGCGGACGGAGTTCGGCGTGGAGCCGACCTCCCACCTCGGCAACTTTCTGAACATCGACTCCTTTTCGGACGAGGACTGCGCCCGTCTGCACCGGAACCTGCAGTACCTGCTGGAGCAGCCCAAGGCCAGCGTGACCGGTCCGGCCGACCTGGAGGGCATCCTCCACTACTTCAAGTCCCCGGACCTGCCGCCCAAGGGCGACCGGTGCGCCTGCTTCAAGTCCATGACCGTCCAGCCGGACGGCTCCGTGGTCAACTGCGCGGATTATCCGGACCTCGTGTACGGCAACATCCAATCCCAGTCCCTGCTCGAAATATGGGAAGGGGAAATCGCCTCCAGGTGGCGCGCCTACCTGGAGCGGCACGGCAATCCCGGGGTGCTGGCCCGGTGCTCACGGCTGTATCCGGGCATCAATTCCAAGGCCGAGTAGCGATGGACTCCCCGCTTTCCATCGGCATTGTGGGGCTCGGGTGCGTCGGGAGACGGCACTGCGAGCAACTGGCCGGGCTGGGGCACCGCGTGGTGGGCGCCGTGAAGCGCACCCCGCCCTTCGGCAAGGACCCGTGCCTGGGGATTCCGGTGTTCGATTCGCTGGACGGCTTGCTGTCGCACTCCCGCCCGGATGCGCTGGTCGTCGCCTCGCCCAATGCGCTGCATCGCGGCCATGTGCTGGCGGGGCTGGAGGCGGGCTGCCACGTCCTGTGTGAAAAACCCCTGGGCGTGAGCGGGGCGGAGGTCCGGGAGATGGCCGAAGCCGCGGCTTTGGCCGACCGGGTCCTCATGGGCGGCATGAACCTGCGGTTCGTTCCGCACTTTCGGGCCGCCGGGGACGTCATTGGGAAGGGGGCGCTGGGAACGGTCCGCCACGTTCAGGCGGCCTGGGTCCGCCGCCGGGGCATCCCCGGACCGGGCAAGTGGCATACCGACCGCTCCCTTGCGGGAGGCGGCGCGCTTCTCGATGCCGGGATTCACGTCCTGGACGTGGCCTGGTCGTTCCTGGGCCGCCCCCGGCCGCTGCGCGTCTCCGCGACGATGTCGGGATTGTTCAGGGGGCGGCTCGACGCCTATGAGGCCCGCAAGGTCTGGAACGGTCCGGTCCGGCGCGACGGCGTCATGGATGTCGAGGACGGATGCGTGGCGTTGGTCCGGTTCGAGGGCGGCGCGACGCTGGATCTGGATGTCGCCTGGGCGGTCGACGGGCCGGAGTCCCCGTTTCGCGTCGTCGCCAGGGGCGACCGGGCCGGATTGTCATGGGAGAAGACGGGCGCGGTCAATGTGTTCATCGGGGAAGAGCCGCCCCGGCTCGTGTCCGCCGTCGTCGGCCCCTCCCTGCACGAGAGTTTCGCCCAGGCCGTCTGCGGCGGGGCGAACCCCTGCCCCCCGTCGGACATGCTGACCCTGGCGAGGATCATCGACGCCGCCTATGCCTCCGCGGAAAGGGGAGGCGAGATCAATGTGGAAAGTTAGGAAAACGGACTTGGCCATTGGCTTGAGGACTCCGGGAACATCAGTCATTCATGTCCGGATAATCTATTGACCCTGCTTTTCTTGCATTGTAACTGTTCTCCGTATATCGTCCCGTTTACTTGACACCATCTACGCATGATTCAAGGATATTCAATGAAAAAACTGATAATCAACGGCTGTGAAATCACCGATGACTCCCCCGCATACGTGATTGCGGAAATCGGGAACAACCACCAGGGCAGCCTGGATGTCTGCAAGGACATGTTCAAGCGGGCCAAGGAATGCGGTGTCAATGCCGTGAAGCTGCAGAAACGGGACAATCATGCCCTCTTCACCAAAGAGGCGTACAATGCCCCGTATCTTTCCGAAAACGCATTTGGAAAGTCCTACGGCGAGCATCGGGATTTTCTTGAATTCGGCGAAAAGGAATACATCGAGCTCAAGTCCTACGCCGAGGAACTCGGCCTGGACTTCTTCGCCACCGCGTTTGACCAGAACTCCGCGGACTTCCTTGAGCAACTGGACATGCCCATGTACAAGGTCGCCTCGGGCGACCTTGCCAACATCCCCCTGCTTCGGCACATCGCCCGGAAGGGGAAGCCGGTCATCCTGTCGACGGGCGGCGGCACCCTGGAGGACGTCAGGCGCGCGGTCGAGGCCATCCTGCCCATCAACGACCAGTTGGCGATCCTGCAGTGCACGGCGGCCTACCCCTGCCGCGCCGAGGACATGAACCTCCGGGTGATCTCCACGTATCGCGAGGCCTTTCCGGACCTGACCGTCGGCCTCTCCGACCACCAGAACGGCATCAGCATGGCCCTGGTGGCCTTCACGCTGGGAGCCCGCATCTTTGAAAAGCACTTCACCCTGGACCGCACCTGGAAGGGAACGGACCACGCCTTCTCCCTGGAGCCGCAGGGGCTGCGGCGCCTGGTGCGGGACCTGACCCGGGCCCGCCTGGCCCTGGGCGACGGCGTCAAGCGCAGCCTCGAATTCGAGGTCGCGCCCATCATCAAGATGGGCAAGAAGATCGTGGCGGCGCGGTTTCTGCCCGCCGGGACGGTGCTCACCGAGGCCGACCTCGGTTTCAAGAGCCCGGCCGACGGCCTGAAGCCGTACGAGTTGGACAAGGTGCTCGGCATGACCCTGACCCGGGACCTGCCCGAGGATGGCGACCTGAGTTACGAAATCCTGAAATAACCCCACCGGACCGATGAGCAATCTTTTCAATTTGGCCGGGAAAACGTGCATTATCACTGGCGGCCTGGGGCAACTCGGCCGCCAGTTTACGTTTGCCCTGCATTCGAGCGGAGCCAATGTCGTCGTCCTGGAGCTGGCGCCCACGAAGAGCCAGGTGGACGAATTCGATGCAACCTACGGAGACCGGGGATGCGTGTTGCGCGCGGACGTCACGGACAAGGAGTCCCTGGTCCGCGCCCTGGAGGAGATCACGCGCCGTTTCGGCGTGCCCGCCGGGCTGATCAACAACGCCGCCCTCGACTCCCCTCCCGGAGCCCCGGCGGCCGAGAACGGGCCCTTCGAGGATTACCCGGAGGCGTCCTTCGACAAGATCATGGAAGTCAACGTGAAGGGGACGTTCCTGTGCTGCCAGGTTTTCGGCGGGGCCATGGCCAAGGCCGGTCGCGGGTCCATCGTGAACATCTCCTCCACCTACGGCGTCGGCTCCCCCTGCCAGGACCTCTACGAATACCGCCGCAAGCGGGGCGAGACGTTCTTCAAGCCGGTGGCCTATTCCGTCTCGAAGTCCGCCGTGCTGAACCTGACCCGCTACCTCGCCACCTACTGGGGCGAGTCGGGCGTCCGGGTCAACACCCTGACCTTCGGCGGCGTCTTCAACCATCAGGAAGACGATTTCCTGAAGGCGTACACGCAACGGGTCCCGGTTCGCCGGATGGCCAACGAAAACGAGTACAACGGAGCGGTCGTCTATCTCATGAGCGAATCCTCCTCCTACATGACCGGATCGAACATGGTCATTGATGGAGGCTGGACGGCCTGGTAGGTCATAGCTTGTCGGTCCCGCCTCCGCCGTTTTCGCCCAATCCCGGCCGACCGCCCTTGCCGGGCGCGCAGCCCTTGTCGTCGTTTGAAGCATACCGCAATCCATACCCGAGGAAGTCGGCATATGAACGTTCCTGAATTTGTGCCCAACCTGATCGCCGGAGAGGAGCGCCCCGCGCTGTCCGGAAAGACCTTTGACAAGTGCGACCCGTGCAAGGGGACCCCCTTGTTTTCCGTCGCCCGCTCCGAGGCCGCCGACGTGGCCGAGGCCGTGCGGTCGGCCAGGGCGAGCCAGCCCGCCTGGGGAGGGCTCCCGGCGGTCCGGCGCGGAATGGTGCTGCACGACGTCGTCAGGCTGATGGAGGACCGCAGGGAAGAGATCGCCCAGGTCGTCCACCGCGAGACGGGCAAGTCCATGAAGGACGCCCTCGGGGAGACCCAGGCGGCCATCCAGGTCGGTCTTTTCTATGCCTCGGAAGGGCAGCGCCTCTATGGCAGGACCTGCACCACGGGCGTCCCGAACCGGTTCTCCATGACCGTTCGCCAGCCGGTCGGCGTCGCGGGATTGATCATCGCCGCCAACACCCCCATCGCCAATGTCGCCTGGAAGGTCTTTCCCGCCCTGGTCTGCGGCAACGGCGTCGTGCTCAAGGGGGCCGAGGACACCCCGGCCACGGCCTGGCTCTTCGGCCGGATCGCCCGCGAGGCCGGGCTTCCGGACGGGGTGTTGAACATTGTGCAGGGCCTGGGGCCCGAGGCTGGGCAGCCCCTTGTCGAGCACCCGGACGTCGGGGTTGTCTCCTTCACCGGATCGGCCCGCGTCGGCAAGCTGCTGGGCCGGATAGCCGGGGAGCGGCTGGCCAAGATTTCCCTTGAGCTGGGCGGGAAGAACGCCTTTGTCGTCTGCGACGACGCGGATATCGACAGCGCCGCCGACTGGGCCATCCTGTCCGCGTTCTCCAATGCCGGGCAGCGCTGCGTGGCCGGGGCCAGGATCATCGTCTTCGAGTCCGTTTACGAGGCGTTCAAGCGACGGTTCCTGGAGCGGACCGGCGAGCTGCGCCTCGGCTCCGGGGACGGCGACGACTTCGGCCCGGTCATCAACGGACGGCAACTGGCCAACATGATCGCCTCGGTGAAAAAGGCGGTCGACGACGGGGCCACGCTGCTGACCGGCGGGGACAGACTGAAGGACGCGGCGCATGCGGACGGATTCTTCATGGCGCCCACCGTGCTGGAGAACGTGCCGCCGGACGCGCCCATTTCGCGGGAGGAGCTCTTCGGGCCCATCTGCTGCCTTTACGCCGTGCCGGGTTTCGCCGAGGCCCTGGCCCTGGCCAACGACTGCGACTACGGCCTCTCCGCCTGCATCCACACCGGCAATTTCCACCGGGGAATAGCGTTCTGCCAGGCCGTGGAGACCGGCGTGGCCGTGGTCAACGCCGGAACCTTCGGCTCCGAGCCGCACATGCCGTTCGGCGGGACCAAGAACTCCGGCAACGGCTCCCGGGAACCCGGCACCGAGGCCATCGACATCTATTCCGATCTCAAGGACATTTATATCCATACCGACAAAGGAAAGCTCTAACATGACATACATGGCGCACTACATCCCCAAGCCGGAAATCGACAGGCTCCTTTCCCAGGCGGGCGAGGCGCGGGTCCCGCTGTTCGCAGCCGCCTGCCGCATCAACTGCCTCTACATGATCCAGAAGGCGGGCTCCGGCCACCTGGGCACCAGTTTCTCCTCCATGGACATCCTCAGCCGCCTGTATCTGGAAGAGCTGGGCGAGGATGACATCGCCTTTTCCTCCAAGGGGCACGACGCCCCGGCGATCTATACCGTCCTGATCGCCCTGGGGAGGCTGGATTTCGACCTCATCCACCAGTTGCGGCGGCTGGACGGCCTGCCCGGGCATCCCGACGTGCGCACCCCGCACATCGCCACCAACACCGGCTCCCTGGGCATGGGCATCTCCAAGGCCAGGGGCATGGCCATGGCCCGTCGGCTGGACGGCAGGCCCGGCCGGGTCTACGTGCTCATGGGCGACGGCGAGCTGCAGGAGGGGCAGGTCTACGAATCGCTCCAGCCCACGGCCAACCACGGCTTCACCAACATCACGGCGATCATCGACCACAACAAGATCCAGTCCGACACCTGGGTGAAGGACGTTTCCGACCTCGGCGACCTGGAGGCGAAGTTCTCGGCCTTCGGCTGGGTGGTGGAACGCTGCGACGGCAACGACGACAAGGCCCTGTCAGCCGCGCTCGCCTCGCTGGCCGGCCGGCGGGCCGCCCCCCAGGTCCTGATAGCGGACACGGTCAAGGGCAAGGGCGTCTCCTTCATGGAGGACTTCGACGCCGAGGCGACCAACGGGCAGTACGCCTATCATTCCGGGGCGCTCTCCCCTGAGAAGTGCGCGGCCGCGTTCGCGGAGCTCGACGCCGCCCTGGCGAAGCTGTGCGCCGGGGCCGGGATCGGGCGGGTGGGCTACGAGACGGTCGAGATCGGCGCGCCGGGCGCCGGGCGGCCGGTCCAGAAGCTGATGTCGGCCTATGCCGAAGCCATCAAGGAGCTCGGGGCCGAACGGGAGGACATGGTCGTTCTCAATGCCGACCTCGCCCTGGACTGCGGGCTGATTCCCTTCCGCTCGGAGTTCCCGGAGCGTTTCGTCGAATGCGGCATCGCCGAGATGGACATGGTCTCCATGGCGGGCGGCCTCGCCCTCTCGGGCAAGCTGCCCGTTGTCCACTCCTTCGCCTGCTTCCTTTCCACGCGGGCCGGGGAGCAGTATTTCAACAACGCGACCGAGCATACGAAGATCGTCTATGCCGGGACGCTCGCGGGCCTGCTCCCGTCCGGTCCGGGCCACTCCCACCAGTCGGTGCGCGACATCGCCCTGTTCGGCAACGTGCCGGGCCTGACCGCGTTCGAGCCGTCCTGCGAGGAGGAGGTCCGCCTGGGCCTCCGGTGGGCGGTTTCGGAGAACGCGGGGAGCACCTACCTGCGCCTGGTCATCGTCCCGTGCGAAATCGGCTACCGCCTGCCGGAAGGCTACACGCTGACGCCCGGCCGCGGCTGCGTGCTGCGCGAGGGCGGGGACGTGGTGATCTTCGCCTACGGCCCGGTGATGTTGCAGCAGGTCTGGCTGGCTGCCGAGAGGCTGGCGGAGCGGGGGATAGCGGCCAAGGTGGTCAACCTGCCCTGGCTGAACACCGTTGACGCGGCCTGGCTCAAGGACGTCGTCGCCGGGGCGAAGCGGATCGTCACCGTGGACGACCACAGGGTCCGGGGAGGCCAGGGCGAGCTCGTGGCCGCCACGGTCGCCCGTCTGGGGCTGGGCGCGCCCGTGGTCAATCTGGGCGTGGAGGGCATTCCCTGCTGCGGCCAGACCGCGGAGGTGCTGCAACGGCATGGGCTGGACGCGGCGAGCCTGGCCGACAAGATCGGCGGTCCGGCTTAGCGGAACCGCCGGGGCGGGACCGCCCCAGGGACGGAGGATCATGGCGAACGCGGAGAATACGGGGACGATGGGCAAGGACGGCGCCGAACAGGCGTCCGTCGGGGCTCCCGCCGCGACTGCGGAAACCCGGAACGGAAAGGGGGCCAAGCCCGTGGTGACGGTCATCACGCCCCACGACGGCGGCGCCAATTGCAGCATTCGCCAGATGTTCAAGTATCGCGGATTGATACGGAGCATGATCTGGCGCAACCTTCGTCAGCAGTTCGACGAGCTGGCCCTCGGGTTCTTTTGGGCCACGGCCCGTCCCCTGGCCATGGCCTTCGTGTTTTCCTTCATCAAGAGCCGGACCGGGGCCAACATGAAGGTCGATTTGCCGTACATGCTGTATTTCTACAGCGGCATCATCCTCTGGTTCGCCTTTGTGGAGGCCTCACGGGGAGCGGCCATGAGCATGGTCAAGGAGGCCGGGCTGCTCAAGAAGATCTACTTTCCCCGGACCATTCCTCCCCTGGTCGCGACCCTGCTGAGCCTGTATAACCTGTCCATCAGCGCGATTCCCCTGGTCGGCTTCATGATCTGGTACGGCGTGCCTCCGGGGCTCAACCTGGTTTTCCTGCCCCTCGTGCTCTGCGTCTTCCTGCTGCTCGCCTACGGCGTTGGGATCATGTTCGCGGCCCTGGGGTCGCTGAGCAAGGACTTCGAGCGCCTTTTCTCGATCATCCTCTACGTGGGGCTGTTCGTCTCCCCGGTGATCTATTCCCCGGAGATCATCAGCAACCGGGCCCAGTTGATCTTCAACCTGAATCCGATGTCCGGCATCCTGCTGAGTTTTCGCGCCTGCCTGTTCCAGGGATATCCGTTTCCCTGGGAGCAGTTCGGCTATTCCGCGGGCTTCGCCGTGGTGATGTACTTTCTGGGGACGAGCATGTTCAAGAAGGCGCTCACGTACTTTTTAGACAGAATGTAACCGTCGGCAATCGCATGGAACCTATCATATCCGTCAAGGGCATCTCCAAGAGATACAGCAAGGGGAGCGTCGGCCAGCCGGGGGGGCGCGTCAGCTTCCTGAAGACGTTGCTGCTGCCCGGCCTGCTCATGGGCGGCAAGCTGCAGTCGTTCCGGGGGGAGGAATCGTTCTGGGCCCTCAAGGACATCCATTTCGACGTCATGCCCGGCGAACGGCTGGGCATCATCGGCCGGAACGGCGCGGGCAAGACCACCCTGCTCAGGATTCTGTCCAAGCTGGTCCTGCCCACCGAGGGCGAGGCGGTGATCCGGGGGCGGAGCACGGCCCTGTTCGGCGTGGGCGTCGGGTTCCGGCCCATGCTGACCGGCCGGGAGAACATCTACCTGGAGTCCTCGATCCACGGGCTGAACCGGAAGGAGACGGAGGCGCGCATCGAGGAGATCATCCAATTCTCCGGCCTTCAGGGGTTCATCGATACGCCCATCAAATATTACTCGAAGGGAATGGTGACCCGGCTGGCCTTTTCCGTGGCCGCGTTCCTGGAGCCGGACATCCTCATGCTGGACGAGGTCTTCTCCGGCGGCGACATCGCCTTCCAGAAACAGTGCCTCAGCAAGATGGATTCCATGGCCATGGGCGGCCGCGCGCTCATCTTCGTCTCGCACAGCCTCAACGAGGTCTGCCGACTGTGCGAAAAAGCCATATGGCTCGAGGGCGGGCGGATTGTGGAGATGGGGGATTCCCGGGACGTGACCCAGGCCTATTCCAAGCGGATGCTGAAGCTGGTCTCCTCGCTGTCGGTCAAGGCGGAACGCCCGAAACCCATTTCCCCCGAAGTGCTGGAGAAGACGGAGCAGGGCGGGTTCGTGGCGGACCGTTCCGTGGCCAGGGCAGTGCTGCTCGGGGCGTCGCTGACCAATGGCAAGGGCGAGAAAGCCGAACTTTTCTATCGCGAGGAGCCCGTCAATATCCGCATCGAATTCGAGGTGCTTTACGGGGACGTGCCCGTGGTGCCGATCGCCCACATCCTGAAGGACGGCGTGCACGTCTTCAGCACCCACCCCGAAAAGACGGTGCAGGAGTGCGGCGTCAGGCATGTCTCATCGGTGCGCATCCCCCCCCATTTCTTCAACACCGGCGAATTCAGCGTGACCGTGGCCCTGGTGACCCCGGCCCGCCCCAAATGGCGGCACATATTCTTGGAGAACGCGCTTTCCTTCCAGGTGGTGGAGGCCTTTGACGGCGACAAGCTCTTCAGCGGGGAATACCGGGGGGTCGTCAAGCCCCTTTTCGACTGGGACAACCGCGTGGAGCCCCTGGACGACCCCGAACCATCCGGCGAGGGTCCCCATGGGCGGTAGGGAGCGGCTGCGGCAACTGAAGGCCTCTTCGCCGGTCATCGTGGTCGGCTGCTCCCGGTCGGGCACCTCCCTCGTCTCCGGCATCCTCCAGGGTTGCGGCGTGAACATGGGCGACGAGCAGTCCGGGAACAGGGAGTCGAAGCTTTTCCAGGGCATCAACCGGGACATTCTGGACATCGTGGGCGCTTCCTGGCGGAGCCTCGGTTTCCTGCCCCCGGCGGACGCCCTGGCGACCCACTATCCGTACATGGCGAAAATGGCCGAACGGGCGCTGGCCGACCACCTGGAAAGCAGGGGCGACGCCGCCTTCGCGGGGCGCGACTGGGGCTGGAAGGACCCGCGCTCCTCGCTCACGCTGCCGGTGTGGGGCAGGGTCTTCCCCAACGCCCGGGTGCTGCATGTGGTGCGTGCTGGGCGTGACGTGGCCGCCAGCCTGCGGCGTCGGGAGGACGGCCGGAACGGGGAAGGATACATTTCCGGCACGGCGGTGGCGGCGCAGTTCATGGAGGACGTCCGCGTCTGGGCCGAGTATTTGGAGCGCGCGGCCCTCGCGATGCAGGCATTCCCGGTCCGCTCCCTCATCCGGTACGAAACGCTCGTGCGCGAACCGCTTGAAACCGTGCGCCGCGCCCTCGCGGACCTGCGGCTGGATGCGCCCGGCGACCTTGGCGCCGTCGTCGGCGCGGTCCGCCCGGCCAGGGCGGCGGACTATTCGCGGTTCGGCGTCGATCTGGCCGAGGTGGAGCGGATCGAGAATCAGGCCTTCGGCTGCCTGGGGTTGCCCGCCTTGGCGTCCCGCTAGGGTCGGCGTCACCCGCCCCCTTTCTCACGTCTGTCTGGAGCGGACTGCGCCGGGTTACGGCCGGTTCAGGCCGTTCTTCACTATCTGGACGATGTTTCCCCATCGAGACGCCAGGGCCCCGAGTATCGAGATGTAGTCGGCCCGGCGGATGTTGCGGCGCGCGATCTCCCGGATCGGCTCGGTCGCGGCGAAGTAGGCGAGATAGAGCAGGTGGCTCGGCAACCGGGAGAGGGGTTTCTTCCGGATCTGCGCCATCGATTTCCCGGCCGCGTATTGGCGGGCGAGAATGTAGCCCAGCCGCATCTTGCGGGCCGGGACGTGGTGCCGGATGCGGAGGCCCAGGTCGTAATAGATGCGCTGCTCCGTTGCCGGAGTCCGCGCCTTGTAGCGTTCGACGAATTCGCGTTCCTCGCCCAGCTTGACGGATTGGCCCACCATGCCCAGGGAGGTGTCGAAGCGTCCCAGGGTCTCGAACAGGGCCGTCCTGACGCCGAAGTTGCCGCCGCTGACCCTGCCGTCGGTCTGGAATCCCGTTTCGGAGGCGTGCGACCGCACTTCATACTCGTCCCTGAACCAGGCCGGTTTCTCGTCGGTGTAGTAGGGGAAAACCGGCCCGCCGAAAATGTCCGGGGCGTGCCGGTCGATGATGTCCGTCAGGGTGCGCGCCCAGTGGGGGGGAGGGATGGCGTCGTCGTCGAGGAACGCGATGTAGGGGGTGGCGGCCCGCTCCACGGCCGCGTTCCGCGCCGACGAAAGGCCGGGCTCGGCGTGATGGATGATCTCCATCGCGAGCCGGGACGTGTCGATGTCGCGGAGGATGTCCGCCGCCATGGGGACGGGGTTGTTGTCGACGATCATCACGGGCAGGGCCGACATGTCCGCCTCCTGGGCGATCAGTCCGTCGATGCAGCGCCGGAGGGCCCGGTTCCGGTTGTAGGTGCATATGGCGATGGTGCATGGCTGTTGCACGGGTTTCTCCGCGGCTGCTCGTACGTTTTGCGCATCCCGACTCCCGGTCGGCAATAGAACCGGTACAACCTCTCGTGGCCGCCGTCAAAGCCCTGTCCGGCTCAGGGGGATTGCCGCTCCCGCCCGGCGCTACGTTCGAAGGTCCCGCGAATCCGGGTCCCGTCGAGGCGTTGCGTCTTGACGCGCAGCAGCTCCCCTCTGCGCAGGCAGGGGACGCGTTCCCCATACGTGTCGGGCAGGGCGATGAAATCTCCCTGGCCGGAAAAGAGGAGCAGCCGTCCCTTGGGCGGCGGCTGGATCTCGGCGGCCGGGGGGCAGTCGATCCCCGTGGCCAGGGTCGCGACGGGCCGGTATTGTTCCCCGTCCCAGTACATGGCGGTCTCGTCCAGGACCGAGGGGTGGGCCGGAATGCCCAGCGCCCGCAGCAGGGCCGTGCACAGCGCCGTCGCCTCCCTTTCACTCAGGCCCGCTGCCGGCCCGCAGACGGTCCCGACGGGGAGGAACGCGTCGAACAGCGTGGTCCTGTGGCGGCGTCGTCCCGCCGAGGCCATGTAGTCCGCGACGTTCTTCACGGATTCGCGGGCCGAGGGGCCGCGCAGGGCGGCGGCCAGTCGGTCGAGCTCCTTGCCGGGGAGCGAGAGCGTCTCCCGCAGCGCGCGGGGCGAGGCGACGTCCTCGATCCAGTGCGGGGGCAAGCGCCGCCAATGGAGTGCTTCGGCCGCCCGCTTGCGCGACGCGGCGAAGTCCGCCAGGGCGTCAAGGGGCAGCAGCGCCAGGTCCTTGGCGCGCATCCCGGTCAGCAGGGGTTCGATCAATTGCCGTTTGGCGGGGGCGAGGGCCAGGTATTCGTGAAAAAGGCGCAGCGCGGAGGGCCAGGGTTTCGCGAAGGCGTCGACCACGGCCCGGGGCGTATCGGGGTGGACCTTGGACAAGGCGTCCAGCCGCAGGAGGACGTCTTCCTTGCGCCGCTTGCGGGCGCGGGTCGCCCTTTCGGCCATGGCGGCGAGTTCGGCCCGGACGCTTGCGTCCGGCGGGTCGAACCGGTTCGGGGAATCCTGCGCCGGGTGGCGCAGGGTCCAGGACCAGGCCTTGGGCAGCGCCCGCCGCAGGTCCAGGCGGGTCGATGCGCCTTCCTCGGCCAGAGCCGCGGTGGCGTCGACGCCGTCGCCTGCGCTGGCGATGTAGCTGCCGGGACCGAGAAGGAACCGGGCCGCGCCCGAGGCGTCCGTCAGCGCCCTCGCCACTATCCAGGGCCCGCCGGAATTGTAGGTCCACAAACAGACCGGCAGGCCGGGGGCGCGTTGCCCGCCACGCCCGAGGCAGGCGACCGCGAATTCGCGCGTGTCGGCGTAGCGCCCGAGCAGGTTGAGGGTGGTGAATCCCCGGCCGCGCCGGTATATCGGGGTGTCCGCCGCCTTGAATTCGCCGTATGCCGGGGAATAGACGGCCGGAGCGGTCCGTGCGGGCTTGAGGAACCAGTTGTCGTTGGGGTCGACCACCGTGGAGGCCGCCTCCAGGGGAAGCCACCGGCCACGGTCCCATACCTCGACCCAGACGTGGTTGTCGTTTTCGCGCCGCCATCCCGGCACCCAGCAGCCCCGGACCGGGATGCCCACGCTGCGGGCCGCGGCGGCGAACAGTACGGCCAGGTCCTCGCACCGGCCGAACCCCACCGCGAACATGTCCGCCGGAGCGGTGAGCCAGGACGCGGAGGGCTGGTATTCGACCCTGGCCGCGCACCAGAGATTGACCCGCACCGCCGCCTCCCAGGCTGTCCGGCAGTCCCGGACCAGGGGGGCCAACTGGTCGTGGAACCCTTTGCGCCAGGGTTTGAACGGCTCGTTGACCAGCCGGTGCGGCAGCACGTAATGCAGGAAAATGTCGAAGGGAACGTCCCTGGCCCAGGGGGTCTCCTCCCGGGCGAGGAGCGCATAGTCGACGTTCTCGCGCAGCGACGCCTCCGGGAGCATGGCCCGGTCGCTTTCCGGCAGACTGGCGGTCAGGAAATCCGCGGCCGCGCGCCGCTCCGTGCCCGGGGGATACCCGAGGCCTTCCGTCATCCGGGCGTGGGCCGCGTCGGCCAGGGCGATGAACAGGGCCAGGCACGCCGCCAGGATCGACGCGGCGACGGGGCGGACGGTCATGGGCGTGCGACCTGCCGGTAGACGTCTGCCAGGGCCCCGGCGACCCGGTCGATGGCGAAGCATTCCTCGAACCGCAGCCGTGCGGCTTCGCCGAAACCGCGCGCGAGCTCCGGGTTGTCGAGGATTCCTTGGATGGCTTCGGCAAGGGCCTCGGGCGAGGCGGGGGGAACCACCCGGCCGGTGACGCCGTCCCGGTTCACCCAGCCCGTGCCGGAGCCGGGAATGGCCGTGGCCACGATGGGAAGGCCGTAGCGCATGGCCTCCAACTGCGACATGCCGAAGGCCTCGCCCCGGTCCACGGAGGGCAGGCAGAAGAGGGCCGCCCGCTGCAGCAGGACATGGAGTTCGGCGTCGGAGACGGCGCCGGGCAGCCGGACCCGGTCGACCAGGCCGAGCCGTTCGACCTCGCGCCGGATCGATTCCCGCAGCGGGCCGTCCCCGGCGATGACGAAATCGACCCCGGTGACGAGGCGGGCCGCCCGAACCAGGTGTTCGAATCCTTTATAATAGGCGAACCGCCCCACGCTCACCACCAGCGGGGGGACCGCCTTCGTCGCGGTGGCGTCCTCGGGGTACCGGTTCCGGTCGAGGCCCAGCGGGATCACGCGGCATTTTCCCTTCCATTCCGCAAGGACGGGGCTGGATTCCAGGTACGGCGGCGATGACGCGATGATCCGGGCGGCCTTGGCCAGGCAGCGGCGTTCGAAAACGCGATAGAATGGATAGAGGACCTGCAGGCGTCGGCTCGGCGAGCCCAGGACGTCGGCGTGCCACTGCACGATCAGGGGAACATCCTTCGGAAGAAAAGCGTGGAACAGGACGGCGGGGCTGGGCAGATGCAGATGAACGACCTGGGGCCGCGTCTCGCGCACGATGCGTCGCAGGAGCAGCGGAAAGGACGGTGCAATCGGGGCGAAGGCCAATGAGCAGAGGATAGACGCGCGGAATATCGTAACGCCGTTTTCCGTCAGGACATCCCCGGGAAGGCCTGGGCGCTCCTGATGGCAGAGGGCTGTGACAACGTTGCCGTCGCACGCCTGGCGGACCGAGAGGTCGCGGACGAAGGTTTCGATGCCGCCCCTTGCCGGATGGGCGAATTTGCCGATGTGAAGGATTTTCATGCCGATATCCGTCTCTACGCCAGACGCGGCATTCAATCAAGGTTCTGGGACCTTGCTGTGGTTGCAGGAGGCTGCCGCTTGCGGCGTCAGAAAAAAGTTGGTGAACCTCTTTCGTTCCGGGATATGCGAAATTGAATATGCCTGCG
>NZ_JAQUWN010000070.1 GCF_028692895.1 Pseudodesulfovibrio sp. | reverse complement strand
TTTTTTTAGCCATATCACTTGCCTTTGCACCTTTTCATGCCGTCCTTTGTCCTGTAGGAAATTCGATGGATGGAAAAAATCAACGGTGCCCTTTCGTCTGAAAGACACTGGGGGCGGATCGCCTCGACAAGGTCGAGCCCCGGCCGAACCGCGCATTATAATTGCCGTTCAGATTGAATAACCATAGACAATTAGGAAAAAACACATTCGTCACATCGATCCAGGAATCGAAAAACCGGAAGCACACATGGCCCCCCCGTTCAGAGCCCATATAGTTATCCTGCTCGCCGCCCTCCTGGCCTCCCTCTCCGCCTGCTCGGACTCCTCCCCCATCGTCATCGGCTTCTCCGGCCAGCTTACTGGCAAACTCGCCTCCCTCGGCGTCCCCGCCCGCAACGGCGCCCAACTCGCCATCGAAATCATCAACAGACAGGGCGGCGTCAACGGCCGCTCCCTCCAACTCCTGGCCCGAGACGACGGCAACACGCCGGAAAAGGCCCTGATGGTTGACCGGGAACTTGTGGGAGCCGGGGCCGTGGCCGTAATCGGCCATATCACCGGCTCACAGACAAAGGCCGTTTTCCCCTATTTCGAAGAAAATGGCATTGTCCTGATCGCCCCCCTTGACGGTCCACCAGAGCTGACGGGCAAAAAGGACCAGTTCTTCCAGATATCATCCGACCAGAACGTCCAGGCCGGAGAACTGGCCAACTATGCCAACATGGCCCTGAACATAAAGACCGTCGTCATCGTGACGGAAACGGACTACGCCGACTACACCCTCCCACTGGCCAAAACTTTTGCTCGGAATTTCAATCAAGTGGGCGGGAAGGTCCTGACCAGCGTCACCTATTCCACCAAGAGCAGCATGGACTGGGAAACCGTCATCCAACGGCTCATCGTCCTTCAGCCCCAGGCCGTCCTCCTTTTTTGCCCCGCCTACGACGCCGTCTCCCTGATTCAGACGCTCAACACCAACCGGCTGGACATGCAGGTTTTCATCGGCTCCTGGCCCTACTCGGAAATACTGCTGCGCTGGGGCGGGCCGGCTGTGGAAGGCGTGGTCCTCGCCCTCGACTATGCCGAGGACAATCCCAACCCGGAATTCATCAAGTTTCGCGAGGCCTACCGGCATCGTTTCGGGGAAAACCCGAACCATGCCGCAGGGTTCGGATATGAAGCGGTCCTGGCCCTGGCCGCGGCGCTGCAAACGACAAAAGGCCGGGCCGAGGGCCTGGCCGACGCCCTCTCCAACGGCAGGTCCGTGCCGGGCGTGGTGAGCAAGTTCACCTTCAACGAATATGGGGACGCCAAACGGAACATGTTCATCATCACGGTTCTGGATGGCAAATTTTCAACCATCAACGTCAGATAAGACCACAGCCAGGCTCATCCGATGGCCCAGTTGTCACTGCGACAGATCGTTCAGCAAAATCTGACCCGGTGGATGCTCTTACCCAGCATCTGCCTGATCATCCTTCTGGGCGCATTCACGGTCTATCAGAAAACCAAGGAGTTCCGCATGAAGAACTCCGTCCTGTCTCAATCCATCAGCCGCAACCTTTCCGCCCATATCGGCGACGCCGAGATCGGGATCGAGTCCCTGTCGGCAAGCATCACCCGCTATGACCCCTTCTGGTACGGCTGGGTACTGAACAACTTCATCCAGGCCTACCACCACTTCGAGAGACTCATCTACCTGGACGCCAACGGCCAGGTGCTCGCCTCATCGCCCCTGGAATACCACAATCCCCTCGCCATCACCCGCTTTTCAGCCGTCATCGGCCGGGAGCCGAAGATTCTCTCCACCCCCGTCCTTTCGCCGATCTCGGACAATCCGATCATCTACATCGGCGTGCGCGGGGACAACGGCAACATGCTCATCGGCGAACTGAGCCTGCGCGAGCTCTACCGACACGTCGGCAACCTCCTCCCGACCGACGAGGGCATGATAATCCTGTGCGACGCCTACGGCAAACTCATCTCCCATCCCGATTTCAGCAACGTCCAGCAACAGGTCAACATCAGCAATATCGGCTTGTTGTCCGACCAACCCTTCGAAGGGATCAACTCGTCCATCTACAAGGACATGGACACCTACTACCTCGGCACCGTCTCCAAGGTACCCGAGACCGACTGGAGGCTCATCATCGCCAAGCCCCTGGACAAGGTCTTCTTCCCCATCCTTTCCACCCTGATCGCCCTGCTGACCATCATCCTCAGCCTGTTCTTCATCTTCGCCCACTTCCTCCAGCATCGGCTCCGCTACCGGGTGGTCCTGCCCCTGGCCCAGTTCACCGAGTCCATCGAACTTACCGCCAAGGGACGCTATGAGCTGCCCCAAAGCGGCGACAGGCCCTCGTTCACGGAGCTGAGCATCATCGAAGAAAAGTTCAACGACATGGTCCGGCAGATCAACCTGCGTGAGACGGAGATCAAGGAGAGCGAAGAACGTTTCCGCCAACTTGTCGAAAACATTCATGAAGTATATTGGATCACAGACATCGCGGACAACCGCGTCATCTACGCCAGCCCGTCCTACGAAATAATCTGGGCGCGCACCCGCGAGTCGCTCTACGACAACCCCGACTCCTTCTTCCTGGCCATCTGCCTGGAGGACCGGCACCGGGTTGTCGAGGCCGTGAACCAGCTTCGGGTGGAAGGCCTGATCCTGGCCGAGGAGTTCAAGATCATTCTGCCGGACGGCAAGGAACGCTGGATTCGCGCCCAGGCCTACCCCATATACGACGAGGAAGGCGTCCGGGTCCGCCTGGTCGGCGTGGCCGACGACATCACCGAACGCAAAGCCATCCAGCAGGCGCTCATCAAGGCCAAGGGGGACGCCGAAAGCGCAAGCCAGGCCAAGACCGAGTTCCTGACCAATATGAGCCACGAGCTGCGCACCCCGCTCAACGGCATCCTCGGCATGCTCCAGTTGACTCAGGCGACCGGCCTCACCCAGGAGCAAAAGGACTACATCGACACGGCAGTCAACTCCAGCAACGTCCTACTCAACGTCATCAACGACATCCTCAACATCGCCCAGATCGAAGCGGGCAAACTGGTGCTGCACGAGCAGCCCTTCTCCCCGCAGGAGGTGCTGGAGACCATCTTCAAGTTCTTCACCCACGCCACGAATTCCAAGGACGTGGAGCTGCAGATGGAGATGGAGCCCGGCTTCCCCTCCCAGCTCATCGGCGACGAGGTCCGCATCCGCCAAATCCTCTTCAACCTCGTGGGCAACTCGGTCAAGTTCACCGAACACGGCGTCATCTCCGTGTACGTGGAGCCCCTGAAGATCCAACGCCGCAAGGACCGCCTGGGCGTGCTCTTCACCATCAGCGACACCGGCATCGGCATTCCGTCGAACAAGATCGCCTATGTTTTCGAGTCGTTCACCCAGGTGGACGGCACTTATACCCGCCGCCACCAGGGCACCGGGCTGGGCCTGGGCATCGTGAAGAACCTGGTGGACCAGATGAACGGCACCATTGTGGTGGACAGCGAGGAAGGCCAGGGAACGACCATGTACGTCACCCTACAGCTCGGCCTGCCCGAACGGGGCCAGCAGCTCCCGAAACAGGAGCGGCAGACGCTCCAGATGCACCCCGAGAACCTGTCCATCCTGGTGGTCGAGGACGACCGGGTCAACCAGATCGCCATCAGCCGAATGCTGGAAAAGCTGCATCACCAGGCCCTGTGCGTGGACAACGGGAAAAAGGCGCTTGAAATCCTGCGGGAAAAAACGTTCGACTGCATTTTCATGGACATACAGATGCCAATCCTGGACGGACTGGACACCACCCGGCAGATCCGGGCCGAACGGGACAACGAACGGTTCAGAACCATCCCCATCGTGGCGCTCACGGCCCACGCCATGCCCGAGGACCGCGAAAAGTTCCTCAAGGCCGGCATGAACGACTACATTTCCAAGCCGGTCTCGTTCGAGCAGCTTGCCGCCACCCTGCGCCGTGTGACCACGGCCGCCGCGCAGTCCTGAGCCCCTACCACTTGCCCCGGCCGACCGGAATGTAGAAGAATTCAACCCGACGGTTCTGGCGCTTGTTGGCCTCGGTGGTGCTGGGGAACAGCGGCTTGGCGCTGGCGTAGCCCACGGCCTTCATGCGGTTCGGCGGAATGTCGGAATGGGCGAGGATGTAGCGCAGGCATGTGGCCGCCCTGGCGGCGGAGAGCTCCCAGTTGGAATGGTAGAGGCTCGACTCCGGCAGCGCTCCGTCCGTATGCCCTCGGATTATCAGGTTGAAATCCTTGTTTTCCATGCCCGCGATGACGATTTGCAGCGCCTTCTGCGCATCGGGCGTCAGCACCACGGAACCCTTGTCGAACAAGGCCGCGTTGTTGAACCGGAGCATGACGCCGGACTTGTCGTTGCTCACGCGGGCCATGCTGCTCAGGTCGTTGGCCCGGATGAACTGCTTGAGCCGCGCACCAAGCTCGACGATCTCCCGGCTCTCCCGGACGCTGCGCCGCTCCTTGAAGGACGCGTCGGCATAGGGAGTGTTGAGGGCGCTGCTGTCTTCGAGCTGGACGCCCAGGGCGTCCTGGATGGAGCCCAGCATCCGCTTGAAGTTGGTAACGTCGGTGTTGGTGAAGGAAAGGAGCAGGACGAAAAAGCAGAGCAGCAGCGTCACCATGTCGGCAAACGTCGCCATCCATGCCGGAATGCCCTCCTCCCTGGGAGGCCCGTCGGACTGGCCGCCCCGCTCGGCGACCTCCTGCTCTACGGCTTCTTCCTTGGCCATCTCATCCACCTACCAGGCATCGCGCTGGGGCATGTGCAGGTAGAACTCCACCCGCTGATTCTTCTTGCGGTTTTCCTCGGAATCGTTGGGCACGGCCGGGCGCGTGTCCGCATAGCCCACGGCCTTGGCGCGGCTGATCTCGATCCCGCCCTTTTGCAGGATGTAGTCCAGGGCCACGGCGGCCCGCGCGGCCGAGAGCTCCCAGTTGGAGGGGTACTGCCTGGTCGAGATGGGCCGGTCGTCCGTGTGTCCGCGCACCACCAGGTTCAGCTTGTAGTCCTTGAGGACCTTGATGACGCTGTCCAGGATTTCGTGGGCCCGGGGGGTCAGCTCGGCGGAGCCGGGCTTGAACATGGCCGATGAGCTGGCGCTGAAGACCACGCCGTCCCGGTCCGCGGTGACGCCCGCGCCCTCCTTGAGGTCGTTGTCCGTGTTCTCAAGCAGGGATTTGATGCGCATGATGACCCCCAGAATCAGCCTGTCGTCGTGGGAAATCTGGGAGGCCATCTCCTTGGTCGCCTCGGAGCTGGTGTTGAACAGGGCCATCTGGTCCGAGATGGCCCGCACCTCCTTGACGCCGAATGCGCCTTTGATGGAACCCAGGGCGTCGCGGTACTTCTCCTCGCTCTGCTCGGCAAAGGAGAGAAGGAGGACGAAAAAGCAAAGCAGCAACGTCACCATGTCGGCGAAGGTCGCCATCCATGCGGGCAGCCCCTCATCTCCCGGGGGCTCTGCGGGCGGCTTGCGCCGGATGACTTCTTCAGCCGCTTTGTCAGCCATGGCGGTCCCGCGGTCCCCTAGCCTTCACGAATGGCGGGCGACAGGAAGGCCTGGAGCTTTTCCTTGACGATGGTGGGATGGTCCCCGCGCTGCAACGAAGAGACGCCTTCGATCATGATCTGCATGAACAGGGCATCCTCGGCCGAGCGCTCCTCCAGCTTGGTGGCGAGGGGCAGAAAGACGACGTTGGCCATGATGGCCCCGTAGAAAGTTGTCAGCAGGGCGACGGCCATGGCCGGGCCGATGGAGGACGGGTCGGAAAGATTGGAGAGCATATTGACCAGACCGATCAGGGTGCCGATCATGCCGAAGGCCGGGGCCATGGCGCCCATGCCCTTGAACACGGCCTGGCCCTGGCGGTGGCGCTGTTTCATGAACTCCAGCTCGATCTCCATGACCGAGCGGACCAGCCCCTCGCTGGAGCCGTCCACGACCAGCATGACGCCCTTCTTGAGAAACTGATCCTCGATGTTTACCTTTTCCAGGGCGACCAGGCTCTCCCTGCGGGCGGTCTCCGCCAGGCTGGTGATGAGCCGGATGATCTCCTGCGGATCGTTGGACTTGAACAGCAACGTCTTCAGGCCGACCTTGATGGTCCTGATGACCACACCCAAGGGAAACATGACGAAGGCCACGGCGAAGGTGCCGCCGATGACGATGACGATGGAGGGGATGTCCACGAAGCCGGCGGCGTTGCCCCCCATGAAGATGGAGGTGACGACCAGGCCGAAGGCTCCCACGAGTCCGATAAGCGTTGCAATATCCATAAATTATCTTTTTTTCTTGCTGGCCGAGGTCCCGATGCCGACCTCGCCGTTATCATAGTAGAAATACACGTCTTCCAGAAAATCGTCTATCCTCAGAAATGCCGATCCGATGCTGATCTCGACCCCCGGCTTGACCACGCCGGGCACGAGGATCTTACAGCGCTCCACCTGCTCGGTTCCACGGATTCCCTCCCATAGCTTGGCCTTGAGCAGCTTGAGCAGAGCATATTCCCGCTGGGCCGCGTCAAGCTTGGGGCCCAAATCCGCTTGGGCGTCCTTGTCTTTTGCTAACACCTTTTCATAGGTTTTGATATTCTCATATATCTTTTTTATCCGCCGGTTGTACTCGGCGTCGGCGTACAGCAGCGTCGAATCGTACCCCATGGTCAGGCAGGTGTTGGTATCGAGTCCCCCGCCCAACTGCTCGCCCACGTAGATGTACTCGTGGCAGTATATGTCTCCGCCGGTCAGACGGCCGCCCACGGCCAGCCGTCTGCCGCAGTACACGTCAGTATGCATCAACGCGCCCTTGACCAGGATGTCGCCGCCGGACTTGAGGGTGGCGAACTCGCAGAACGAGAGCTTCATCTCCCGCCCCGCCTCCAGGAAGGCCTCCTTGCTGCCCTTGACGCCGCCCCGGCAGCGCAGGTCGCGCAGGGCCTCGATGTGCGCCCCCTCGACCTGCCCCTGGACGGAGATGTTCCGCCCCTGGACCATGAACCCGCTGCGCACGCTGCCGCCGACGGTCATGTTGCCGATAAAATTGATGTTGCCGGTATGGAAATCCACGTCTCCCGGAACCGTGATTTCCTCCTCGACCACGATTTTGCCCTCATGATAGCTTACGCTGCCGTTGACGGCGGCGAAGAGGCGGTCGCCGTCGCTCCGCTTGATGCCGGTTCCCCTGCCAGCGGGAAAGATCTTTTCTTCATGGATGAAACGCGGATCGGGCGATTCCTCGTCGCCCGGGTCCACCCATTCGGCTATAACGCTGCCCGCCTCCACGTTCTGCACGAAGTGAAGGTCGTAATGATCGACGCTGCCGTCCTCCAACAGCCGGGGCTTGCGCACGCTCTGGTCGAGATCCGGATCGAAATGGTGTTTCAGCAAATAGGGCATGAAGTCTCTGAGCGGTATGCTGAGCGACCGCCCGCTTCGGGGACGCGTCAACCAACCGGGATAAAACATTTTTAACAACTAGTAATCGTATTCCAATTCACGTTCGTCGTCAATGCGGCACTGTTGCGGCCGGGTGAAATTGCGACATCACATTAAAAACGGCCTTCCCTAAAGTTTTCCCGCGAGTTGCCGATAAAATGCACGTAAGCGGCAAATCAGGCGGGATGATTCGTGTAACACCAGGGAGGGAGGCCATGAATGTTCCCGAAAGCGTAATCGAAACCAGGCAGGGAGCCAGCTCGGAGAGCGTTTTCCCGGCCAAGGCGGCAGACAGGCCGCCGGGACAGGACCGGAACAACCGGAGCGAATCCGACGGCGCGGGCGCAAGCGGCGCAGCAAGCGCCAAGGGCGTTTCGCGAGAAACCGTGAACACCCTCGTATCCGAAATGGAAACCCGGCTTGAGCAAAATAACGTCCAGTTGAAGTTCAACATCTTGGAAGAAGACGATTCCGTCCAGGTGGAGATCATTGACGGCGACGGCAAGACCATTCGCAAGATCCCCAGCGACGAGCTAGTCAACCTCTCGAAGTCACTGAAGAACCTCGACCGCGGCTTCCTCGACGAGATTTCGTAGCCAAAGACCGACGATCCGTACGAATCCTCCCCCGTCCCCACACGGGACGGGGGGGGGCTTTCCGCTTGCGCGCCGGACGGACTTGCCAAGGAGGCTTCCCTGCTGCATATTATGCGTAGGCGGCGCGCAACGCCGCGGGAGGAAGCCATGTCCGATTTTTCCATCTCCGTCATGTCCATGGCGTCCAAGGCCGTCGACAACCAGATGTCCGGCTACGAGATGACGAACGACACCATCCGCACAGACCTCTCCGGCGTGAGCAACGAGCGCCTGGAGTCGGAACAGACCATCGTGGGCGCGGAGGTCGCCTCGCGCACCGAAGACTACCTCGGCTCGGGCGCGGACCTGAGCTCCACCGGCACGGACGTTGACGTCCGCCAGGGAGTCAACAGCTTCCTGGACACCGGGTTCGGCAGCATTGCCGACAAGATCGCCTAACCTCCCTTTCCCCGCCGACGAAAAAGGCCCCGTCCGAGGACGGGGCCTTTCCATTTTCATTGATACGCCAGGTTACCAGGCCTTTTCGCGCTGCTTGGCCAGGGCGGCCTCCTGTTCGTCAAAGGACTCGAATCCGGCGTGGCGCATGGCGTCCCAGACCGTGTAGTCCCAATCCCAACTGGCATAGATGACCGGCTTGTGGAACATGGACCGGAACTGCTGCATTTCCTGGCGGTAGAACTCCTCCTTGGGGGTCTCCATGTGCTCGCGCAACTGCTCGCTGAAGCGATCCAGTTCGCCCTCGTACCACTCCATGAAGTCCTCGGGGGACTTGTACTTCTTCAGGATGTGGCCGTAGCTGTTGGCTTCCAGGAGTTCGCACAGGTTGTGCATGTGCTGCTTCTTGAGCCACTTGCCCAGGTCGCGGGTGGCAATGCTCTCGCTCTCCACTTCCGCCATGTCGAGCTTGGTCTGGAGGTAGGTGTCCGGCACGACCGAGGCGGAGACGATGCCCGCGATGGCCACCAGGCCGCGCAGGATGACGCTGTTGCTGACGCCCTGGCCGCAGAAGCCGACCTTCTTGCCGTACTTCTGCCCGGCGAAGATGGCGGAGAGGATGGCCCAGACCACGGCCGGGTCCTCCTCGTCGTAGATATGCTGAAGGCTGGCGTTGTCGCGGTCGGTGGCCAGCACCATCTGGGTCATGTCGTTGGACCCGATGGAGAAGCCGTCGACTTCCTTGATGAATTCCTTGCACAGGACCGCGTTGCTCGGGATCTCGGCCATGAGAATGACCTTGAGGCCGTCCTTGCCGGATTCCAGGTTGTGCACCTGCTTGAGGTACCGCTTCATGCTGCGGGCCTCCTCCAGGGTGCGCACGAACGGGAACATGATGCACAGGTTCTTGCCGCCGTAGATGCCCCGGGCCAGCTTGAAGGCCTCGAGCTCCCAGTCGTGAATGTTGCGCGAGACGCCGCGATACCCGATCATCGGGTTGTCCTCGTGGGCCTCGAACAGGGAGCCGCCCAGCAGGTTCCTGTACTCGTTGGACTTGAAGTCCGTGGTCCGGTAGACGATGTCCTTGCCGTAGAAGGCCATGGCGAACAGGGCCAGCCCCTGGGACAGGGTCTGGATGTAGTTCTCCTTGCCGGAGTTGTAACCACGGGATTCGAGGAGGTGGCGGATACGGTCGGGCAACGTGGCGACCTCGTCCATCTCGGACTTGAGGCCCATCTTGAGGGCCACTTCCTCACGCAGGGCGGTCACCTGGTCCAGGTAGGAGACAATCTCCGGATCGTTCTTGAGCCGCTTGACGTAGTCATCCACGATCTGCTCATGCTCCTGGCGCAGCTTCCAGGCCTCGGAACGGGCCTCGGGCATGGGATCGAGCATGTCGGTGAAGCCGAGGATGACGGCCACATGGGCCTCCAGGTCCATGGAGGTCTTGAGCACGTCCAGACGGTCGGTGGCCAGGGAGATGTGTTCGTCGAGCTTGTGATCCATCTCGCGCAGCTTGCGGTGCATGGCCAGCACCTCATCGGTGCTGCGGGTGCCCTCCTGCTCGGCCAGGGCGTCCATCTTCTTGGAAAGCCCGGTGATCAGCCCGACGTATTCACGCAGCTTGAGCGGCATACGGATCAGGCCGTCGGCCAACTGTTCCTTCATGACCTTGGTCAGCCGCTCGTCCATCTGCTTGAGCTTCTCGTCCACCAGGTCGTTCAGGGTGTCCTTGTCGTAGGCCTCCAGCGCCATGGGGTGCACCCCGATGTTGCCGAGCATGAACTCGGCGCGCAGCAGCCCGACCTCGAAGTCGGGCACCTGGCGCAGGCGGGACAGGAACAGGGCCTGGCCCACGTCGGCCAGGATCAGGCCGACCTTGGTCTTGGTCGGGGGCAGTTCCGCCACGTTGATCTCGCCGCCGACTTCCACCAGGGGCAACTCGCCCCGGTAGACCTTGCCCCGGGAGCCGTCCACGGTGACTTGCTGGCCGTCCAGGGAGCGAATGGCCTCGATGCGCTGGATGCCGATGATAGCCGGGATGCCCAGTTCGCGCGAGGTGATGGCGGCGTGGCTGGTGTCGCCGCCCACGTCCGCCAGGATGGCCGAGGCGATGCGCATTCCCGGCACCATGTCCGGGTCGGTGCGCGCGGCGGCCAGGATGTCGCCCTTGTTGATCTTGTTCAGCTCCAGGGCGGAACGCAGGAACTTTACGGTTCCCTGCCCCGCGCCCCGGGACGCGCCGTTGCCTTCCAGGAGGGTCTCGGCCGATTCGATGGCCTTCTTGTCCACTTCCAGGCGGCGCATGAATATGGTGTGGGGATGCTGCTCGAAGTCCTCGTTCCACCGGGTCTCCGGCCGGGCCTGGACAAACCAGAGGCGGTCGGTCTTGTCGATGCAGAACTCGGTGTCCATGATCATCCCGCCGTAGGCCTTGGAAATGGCCCGGACGCCCTGGGCGACCATCTCGGCCTGGGCGATGGACAGGGCCCAGCGGGTCACCTCGTTCTCCGGCACCTTGACTACGTGGGTGCCGCTGCCATCCTCGCGGTAGACGATCTTCTTGTCCTTGCAGCCCATGTAGCGGATGACCACCTCGCGGCCGCCATCACGCTGGAATACATAAAATTTGTCCGGGGTGACCATGCCGCCGACAACCGCTTCGCCAAGACCGTAGCTGGCGTCGATGGAGACTAGGTCGTTGCGGTCCGTGCCCCGGCAGCCGGTGGCGGTATCGGCCGAGAAGGCCGTGCCTGAGATGATCGGGTTGATCATGCGCATGAGGCAGACCGAGAGGGAAGTGTGCTCGATGGCCCACTCCTTCTTGGCGCGTTCGGCGATGGAATCGTCGCCCGTCTCCTCGGCCTTGGTGATGGCGTCGAGAATGGCCTCTCGGCGGTAGGTCATGGAGCGCAGGTTGTAGGCCGAAGCGCAGTCCCAGTGGTAGGCTTCGAGGCAGCCGTCGGCCCCTATAATATTGAGATAGGTGTCCTGGAGGCCGGCGAAGGCCTTCTTGCGGCTGTCCTCGCCTGCGGCTGATGAACGCACGGCTACGGGCACGTCGTCCATGCCCGCTTCCTTGCAGATGGCCAGGTACGCGCCCTTGACCTCCTTGGCGATCTCCTCGGGGACGGTCACGGAAAGGATGGCCGACTGGACGAGCACGGAACGCTTGCGCAGTTGGTCAATGCCCTCCGGGGAGGTGGCGAACCCTTCGACCACGTTGTTGACGAAGGTGCGCAGCTTGATGGGCGTGCCCGACTGCTTGGAGGACTGCTCGTTGATCTTCTTGCCGACGAGACGGACGAAATTCTGCAGGAAGTCGGAGTCCTGGTTGACCTCGTCGGAATGCCAGTCGACGTTGTTGTATTCCTTGTCCACGATGGAGCGGACCACGGCCGCGTTGACCTTGGTCTCGTCCAGAATGGTGTGGAAGGCGATCGAGGAAATGGCCCGGAACTCCGGAGCCCTGATGCCGGGGACCTGACTGATGATGGCGGTGTTGTAGTTCTTGCCGCCCACCAGCAGTTCGGCATCCTCGCCGATTTTCTTGATGTCGGCTCCGTTCAGAATCATTTTGCTTTTCAGGGTTTCCGTCTTGGCCGGAGCTTTTGCCTTCTCGGCGTCGGCGGTCTCGGCGGTCTTCTTCTGATTTTTGGCCATTGTTTCCTCCGGGGCTGCGCGCGGTCCGTTGCGGCCCGTCTGGTCCGAACCACCCTTTCGGGTCCCGCGGCTACCTGAATTGTGGAATGAACAAGTCAACAAAAAACCCAGACTGGAATTCAGCTAACCACCGCTTACAGGGTATCCATCGGCTTCGTCAATGAATCTATTGGTCCGACCAATATACCATTTTCAAACAATATTTCCTGCCAACAACGACGAACAAAGGGCGCATCAGCATATAATTCAATAAAAAAACAAAGAGTCGACAGGGCATTACACCCTGTCGACTCCGATTTATCCATTTTCCTTCTGGTGAGATGCTCGAATCGAGTGAATGAACCAATTCACCCTTTCGGACAATTTTTTCTAGATCTTCTGGCCGCAGTTGGGACAGAAGTTGGCCCGCTCGAAGGGCATTTCCGTCTTGCAGGTGGGGCAGATGCCAGCCGCCGGTCCAAGCTCCACGAGCAGCTCCCCTTCCACCACCGGGACCATCTTCTTGTCCTCGGTGAAGTTGGCGGACTTGAGCACGCGGCGGACCATGCCGTCCATGGGCGCAAGCACCGACTTCTCCTGCTTCATGATGGAGATGTTGAACAGCTCCTCGCCCGTCTTGACCATGTCGCCGGGACGGACGTGCATGACCCACAGGTCGCCGTTGCTGGGCGAACCAACCTGGAACGGATTGGAAGGGTCGGCCATGGGCGTGGCCTCGCGGCCGCCCACGTCGGGCTCCGCCACCTTGACCTGATGGCTCATGATCTCGGAGTCGAGCACATAGCGGACCACGGCCATGCCGTTCTCGTCCGGCTCGGAGATGTCGAGGATGCGCATGCGGTGCGGCTTCTTGCAGTTGCCCTGGAAGTTGAGCACCTCGCCCTTCTCCAGCCCCTCGAACCACACGTCCACCGGCAGGTTGTTGATATTGCCGAACTTCTCGCAGAAGTCGATGGTGGTAATGGCGTCGCCCGGATGGTTGAGATACATGACGAACTCTTCCTCGGTGGGCTGGCGATGCAGGCGGGACTGAAGGGCCTCCTTCTCGGCGGCCAGGTCCACGTCGGCCAGGGTCTCCAGGGGGGAAGCCTCGGTACGCTTGGCGATGGCGGCCTCCCATCCCTTGCCGAAGGCGGACTGGTAGACCCAGTCGGCCGGGAAGCCCAGGGGCAGCCGCCCGAACTTGCCGAGCAGCAGGTTGCGGAAGGCGTCGTTGGAGTCCCGGTAGAGGTCGAGCCGGGCCTCGCGCTCCAGATCGGTCAGGTCCTCCTCCTTGCACAGCGTGACGATGTCCAGGATGTTCAAAAGCTTGCGCACCTCACGCTCACCGCCCCGCTTGTAGGCCCCGGTCACGCCCAGGAACGCGGTGTTCCAGGTGATCTGGGAGCCGGGGGTGACGTCGTGGTAGCGCACGATCTTGCGCGTGCCCTCCAGGAACTTGAGCATGTACGGGAGCAGGCGGATGTAGCCCTGCTTGAGCGCGCCCTCCTGGGAGGAGGAAGTTGCGCCGCCCGGCATGCCGTGGCGGACCACGTCGTGATCGATGCCCTGGAAGAACGGGGCCGTGTACCGGTCATAGTACGGCATGATCTGCTTGAGCAGAAAGTTGGTGGACCGGATCATGTCCTTGTCCAGGTGCGTCTTCAGGCCTATTTCGTCCTCGATGTAGGAGGCGGTGGAGAGAACCTCGCCCTGGCCGTACCAGCGCACGGAAGCGCCGAGGGCCACGTCCACGATGTGCGCGCCCGCCTCGGCCGCCGCGCCCATTGTCGGAACGAACAGGCCGTCGGTATAGTGGCGGTGGCTGTGGATGACCAGATCGGGATACTTCTTGACGATGGCGCCGATCAGCTCGCGCATGAACCGGGGCGGGCAGACGCCCGCCATGTCCTTGAGCCCGAGAATAATCATGCGCTGGGCCTTCTTCTTGCTCACGCCCGCCACGTCGGCGCACATGGCGATGATGTCGCCGACCACCGTCAGGTAGCGCTTCGCGTCGAAGCCCTTGGCCCAGGACAGGGAGATGGCGGGCTCGAAGATGTTCTTGGTGGAGCTGAGCGCCACCTCGGCGAAAGGCCGCATGTTTTCGATATGGTTAAGGAAGTCGAAGCAGCGGATGATATCGTAGTGCTCATTGATCATCTCGCCGGTGAGGCGCATGACGTTTTTGGGCTGCGGCTTGTAGCCGAGCACATTGGTGGAGCGGACCAGGATTTGCTTCAGGGTGTTGGGCGCGAACTTGTTCCACTCGGCCGCCTCGGTGAAGGGATAGGTCATGTTGGCCAGCATGGCCACGTGGAAATGCGCGCCGCCGCCATTCTCCAGGGAGAAGAAGCCGCACTTGTCCAGGTGAGGGCCGATGATGGCGTCCTCGGCCATGCGGAAGCGGTTGCCGCTGTTGGACTGGGTAATGTCGCGGGTCGTGGTGTCGGTCATGTGCACGATCCCGGCCTCGCGGTCGGAGCGCAGGGCGTCGAGGATCGTGTCGCGATCCATGCCGCGCATGAACCTCTGCTCGAACCAGGAGGAAGCCTCCGGCGGCTCGGCCAGGGCGAACCGCCCCACCCGCCTGTCCTCGCGACCCCGATACTCGCCGAGCTGAACGTACTTGTTGTAGCCCAGGGCGGAAACCTCGGCCACCAGCCGGGTCAGGCGCAGGGAGTCGGGCTCGCGGTCCTTGTAGTCCATGAGTTCGGCGAAGTTCTGGCGGATGAAGTTGGTGTCGTAGTCCGCATGGATGAACTTGGGATGGGCCACGATCTTGCGGTGGAACGGGATGGTGGTCTTGACCCCGCCGACCATATACTCGCGCAGGGCGCGGTTCATCAGCGCGACGACCTTCTTCCACGAGTTGCCGTAGGCGATGAGCAGCGCGGCGGCCGAGTCGTAGTTGGACGGGAAATAGTAGCCGTCGCCCACGCAGGAGTCGATGCGGATGCCCTGGCCGCCGGGCGAGATGTAGCGAGTGATGCGCCCGGAGTTGGGCTCGAAGTTCTTCTGCGGGTCCTCGCAGTTGATGCGGCACTGGAATGCCCACTGGAACGGCTTGGTGTTCTCCTCGGTGCAACGCAGCTCTGCGCCGAAGGCGATGGCGATCTGCTCCTCCACCAGGTCGATGCCGTAACGGCATTCGGTAATGCCATGCTCAACCTGGAGCCGGGTGTTGACCTCGATGAGGTAGGGCACGCCCTTGGCGTCCACCAGGAACTCCACGGTGGCCAGGGAGTAGTAGCCCACGGCCAGGACCAGGCGCTTGGAGTATTCCTTGAGCTGGGCGCGCAGCTTCTCGGTGTACTTGGGCCACGGGGAAGGCGTGATCTCCACGAGCTTCTGGTGGTTGCGCTGCACCGAGCAGTCGCGCTCGTCAAAACAGAAAACGTTGCCGTACTGGTCGGCCACAACCTGAATCTCAATGTGGCGGACCGAGGTCAGCAGCTTCTCGACGTACAGGCGCGGGTTGCCGAAGGAGGCCTGGGCCAGGGCGGACGCCTTGGAAAAGGCGTTTTCCAGGTCCTCGTCCTTGTAGACCTCGTAGATGCCGCGTCCGCCGCCGCCGCCCTCGGCCTTGAGCATGACCGGGAAGCCGATCTCCTTGGCGATCTTGCGCGCCTCGGGGATGGATACCGCGCCCTCGGAGCCGGGCACGACAGGCACGCCCTGCTCGATGGCGAGCTTGCGCACGGCCACCTTGTTGCCCAGGATGCGCATGGGCTCCTGGGGAGGGCCGATGAAGATGATGCCCGCCGCCTTGCATTTGGCGGGGAAGCTGTCGTCCTCGGAGCAGAACCCCCAACCGGGGTGGATGGCGACCGCGCCGTGTGCCTTGGCCTCGCGGATGACCAGATCGAGGTCGAGATAGGCTCGCGGATCGGAGCCGAGCATCAGCAGCTCGTTGGCGCCGGAGGAGGCCGGAGAGGTTTTGTCCACGTCGGTGGCGGTCATGATCGCCTTGGCGTCGAACATTTCCGTGATGGAGCGGCAGATACGGCGCGCCGGGATACCCCGGTTGGCGACGAGAATCCGCTTGCCCCGAACCTCTTCGAGTACCTCTTCAAAGGACTTCGGCTTCATGGAATTCACTGATCTCCTTGAGCAATAAGAATGTAATACCGGTCACGCGGGCCCCGCGCTGCATCAAAAGCGCGGCGTCCGGAGAGGAAATATGGAACCGGAGTAAAGGACGGTGTCCCTTTCTCCTCGCGACATGACGAGCCCACCGTTGGAAGACAACCCCTTGACGACCGCCGTATACTTTCCCTCGCCGCCTTCCCGGACCAGGACCGTTTGCCCCAACCAGGCAAGACGGTTCGCAACCCGGACCAGAAATCGGGCAGGCGTCCAGTCGTCAAGCAAATATTCGTACACGCTTTTCCCACGGGTTACAAGCGTCCGCCACAGCCCCAACGCGGTGAGCCGGTGGTCGGGGATTTGCAGAATCCCGGCCGGGACCGAACGATCTTCGCGCATCATGTCGTCGGGCGGCGAGGCGACGAGATTCAAACCCATCCCCAGAACAACCACGTTTCTCGCCTCCTCGATGAGAATGCCGCCGACCTTGCGCCCTTCCAGGAGCAGGTCGTTGGGCCACTTGAGCTGCGCATAGGCCCCCAGCTCCAACAGCACTTCGCTGAACACGTAGCCGAGGAGCAGCGGGCGCAGGTCGGCCAGGGCCTCGCGCCACGGGCCGGACGCGGGCGGTCCGGGCAGAACCACGGAGACGTGCAAATTGCCGGGGGTGGAGACCCACGGCCGCCTGAGCTGCCCCCGGCCGCCGCCCTGCTCCACGGCCGCCACGCTCCCCCAGGGGCCGAGGACGCCGGAGCCGGCCAGCCCCCTGGCCGCAGTCATGGTCGTGACGCAATCCCGGACGATCACCGTGGGCGGCGCGTCGCGACAGGAGCCAAGGAGAAATGTCGAGCCCGCCTCCTCCACCACCTCGCCAAAGGGGCCGCAGGCCGCCATGGCCTCCCCCCAGGACGGGTGCGACGCGGCGACGCTGGCGGAGTCGGACGGCGGCACATCGCCCCCGTCCCCGGATTTCCACAGAAAAATTCCTTGTGGCAGCATGGTTTACCTTATGCTATATCCTGGCGCATGAAGTTATATCTCGCCGGCGGCGCCGTCCGCGACCTGCTCCTGGGGCGATCCTTTGCCGACCGGGACTACCTGGTAACGGAGACCTCGAAGGAAACGTTCCAGGCCGAGCATCCGGCAGCCAGGGAGGTGGGGCACGCCTTTCCGGTCTTTCTGCTGGAGGGGCTCGAATTCTCGTTCCCGCGCGCAGAGCTCATGGAACATGAACTACGGTCCAGGGACCTGACTGTCAACGCCCTGCTCCTCGACGAGGACGGCGAACTGGTCT
>NZ_JAQUWN010000069.1 GCF_028692895.1 Pseudodesulfovibrio sp. | reverse complement strand
TGCCTATCTCCTCGGGATAAAAGCGCAAATTTTCCAGCATGAGAACCTGGCCAGGCCGAAGGGCCGCCGCCATGCGCAACGTCTCCTCGCCCACGCAGTCCGGGGCCAGAGGCACGTCCATTCCGATCAGTTCGGCCGTGCGCCGGGCCACCGGGGCCAGGGAAAGCTCCGGCACGACCTTGCCCTTGGGCTTGCCCAAGTGAGCACAAAGGATGAGCGCGACCCCGTGATCCAGGGCGTAACGGATGGTCGGCAGGGCCGCCTTGATCCGGTTGTCGTCGGTGATGATGCCGTCTTCGATGGGAACGTTGAAGTCCACACGAAGCAGCAACTTCTTTCCCTCAATGTCGATTTCGTCGATACACTTCATAATAAGTAGCTCCCCCAGCACCGCCTCAGGCGAAATCATGCCTGAAAAGCAGCGCGTCCTCTTTGGTGTCCGGATAATACCTTTTTCTTTTTCCTATTTGGAAGTAGCCGAATTTCTTATATAAATGCAACGCAGGGTCGTTGGACTCCTTGACGTCGAGAAAACTTCTGACCACTCCCCTCATCTTACATATATCAAAGGCGCATTTCAACAAAGCCGTGCCGATCCCCTGCCGCCTGTTGACGGGGGCCACCGCAAGGTTCAGGATCTCCATCTCGTCCGCGATGACGGAAAAGGCGATGTAGCCCGCCAGCGCGTCGCCGTCCCGGACGCCGAGCACCACGTAAGCGCCGTCCTTGAGCCCTAGCTGGAATTGCTCGCGGGTCCAGTGGTAGGCGAAGCACGTCTTCTCCAGCTCGATGACGTCGTCGATGCTCGACTCGTCCAACCGGACCACCTCGCGCTCCATCATCCCCGCCTCCCGATCCGCCCCGGAACACTGGCGTTGTCCGGGGTTTGCGTATATAGGTATGAACGACTCATAACAACGTTCCGCAACGAGCCGACATGATATTCAACAAAAAAACAAACACGCCGCCGACGGACCGGCGACGGCTGGAAGTGGTGGATGACCGAAACCGCCCCCTGGCCGTGCTGCCCAAGGACCTGATCCACCGCCAACTGTTGCGCCACAGGTCGGTACAAGTCCTTGTCTTCAATCCGGAAAAAAAAATCTACCTGCAACGGCGGCACCCCCAGAAGCAGTTCTTCCCCGGCCGGTGGGACGTCTCGGCCCGGACCCACCTGGGCGTGGGCGAGGCCACCTTCGACGCGGCCCTGCGCGCCCTGCGCGAGGAGCTTCAGCTCGACGCGGACCACCCGCAGCTAACCCGGACGCTGCCCGCCTGCCCGGAGACGGGCTTCGAGCAGGTCTCCATCTTCGTGGTCAGCCGGAACACCCAGCCCATCGTTCCCAATGCGGACGAGGTCAGCGAGGGGTATTACTTCACCCGCGAGGAGCTGACCTGCCTGATCAAGGAGTTCAAGGAGCTGCTCACCCCCAACCTGGTCACCCTGTGGGAAGCCGGGCTGCTGGTCGAGAACTAGGCTTGGCCGAGCAGCCCGCTCAGCCGCTCATGCAACCGGCCGTTGGTGGCCAGGATGGTCCCCGACCCGAAGCCGTACGGTTTTTCCGCCTCGTATTCGCTCACCCTTCCCCCGGCTTCCGTTATCAGAAGGATGCCGGCCGCCGTGTCCCAGGGATGGAGCGCGCTTTCGTAGAATCCGTCATACCGCCCGCAGGCCACGTAGGCCAGGTCCAGGGCCGCCGCGCCGGGACGGCGAATGCCCTGCGCCAGGGGCAGCAGCGTCTTGAAATGGCGAAGAATCGTATCCAGGTGCTCCTCGATGGCGTAGGGGAAACCCGTGGCCAGCAGGGCGTCATCCAGATTCTCAACCGCCGAGACGGTCACCGGTCTGCCGTTGAGGCGGGTCCCCTGCCCCCGGGCTGCGCAGAACAGCTCGCCCAGCAGCGGCAGGTTGACCGCGCCGAGCACGACCCGGTCCCGATGCCACAACCCAACGGAATTGGCAACAAAAGGCAGGCCGTGGGCGAAATTCGTGGTCCCGTCCAGCGGGTCGATGATCCAGGTCAGCTCCCCGGGCTCGGTGCCGCTGGCCGATTCCTCGGCCAGGAAGTCGGCCTCGGGCAGCAGCCGGTGCAACTGCTCCTTCAGGAGCTCCTCCACGGCCACGTCGGTTTCCGTGACCAGGTCGATGCGCCCCTTGTGCGTGATGTTCCTGCGCCGGGCGGAATGCTCGACAACCAGGTCCCCCGCCTTGCGCACCGCGGCCTCCAGGCCGGGAAGAAGTCCGGTCAACGTCTCGTCATGCATGGCAAACTCCAAAAAAAGGGGCGGATTCTCCCGCCCCTGTTACGTACTTTCCCCATCCGGCCGCTAGGAACGGCGCTGGATGAAAAACTCGATGGACCGATTGAAGGTCTTCTCCTCCTCGGCCGTGAAAAAACAGGCGGGCAACTCGCCCCGCTGCCGATGATAATGAAGGCATTCACAGCAGATACCGTGCTTGTCGCAATTGTACGTGCAGGTACAGTACTGCTCGTTGATCTTGGCCCTGGGGCACTGGTCCTTCTTTTTCATGACGGTCCACCTCGTAGCCGCATATAAAATCGTTGATGGAGAGTGAAGACAGATGGGACAGTAGACAAAGTTCACCATTATGTCAATTATTCGAGCCCATTATTTCAATGCGGGCATAACGGCTTCGCCAGGGACGCCGGAACGGGGGGGGGACGGAAGGACGCCGGGCAAATCATCACGGCAATATCATTGATATCTTGCCCAGATGTGGATAATATGAGCCAGATAGGGAATCAGCGCCGCCCTAAGGCGCAATCATCACATGATCACGGACTGGGACGATGTGGGAAAAAGCCTTTTGCGACCTGCCCGAACAGGGTGAAATATCCAGGGAAACCTGCATGAAGCCGGAGATGAGGACTCTGGAGGATCTCAAACGGTATCTTGATCTCGTCCACATCAAGTATTGCCTGCTCAAGCCCTATTTCGAGGTCGAGGACTATCCTCTGGTCGGCGCGCGCGAGCTGCTGCCCTCCTTCGAGGTCGACCTTTACGAGTACAAGAACCTCCCCGGCTTCAGCATGGTCGCCTTCGAGCGGCCGCTCAACTCGTTCCAGGAAGTATTCCAGTACGACGCCCTGAACGCCCCCGGCGAGTGGGAAACCCTGAACGAGGACCTGAGTTGCGCCATCGAGGAAAACGCGACGGCCACCAACGTCCGCACCTTCCAGAGCCGCCTGCCCAAGCGGCGCCACACCGATTTTCTCAAGGATTTCGACGCGAAGAACATCTCCGCGATGGAAAACTACGCTGAACTGCTCCCCTACCTGCTCGAGCTGGAGCGCGCCCACATCCTGGCCCACGACGGCGCGGGCGCTTTCGCCCTCCAGGGCATCTACGCCTCACTGCCCTCCAACCTGGACAGCGAACTCAAGCAATTCGGGCTCAAGATCGGCAAGTTCCGGCCGGGCAACAACCTGATGTACGAGTGCAACCGGCTGTTCGTCTACCAGTTCATGATGGAGCTGTACGGCTTCCCCATCGTCTCGGAGCGGCGGACCTCCTCGGCCATGTTCGCCATCCGCCTGCTGCGCCGGGGCGAGCGGTTCATCGTCCGCGTGCTGGGCCAGAGCGACCGGACCATCACCACCCTGATGTCCCCGCCCGAGGACGCCCCGAGGCGGCTCAAGAAGTATCCGAGGGTGGAGAAGATGGCCCTGGTCCAGGTCAACGAAAACCAGTTGGACACCATTGAATTTCTCAAGGATCACGGATTCTTCGTGGACCTGGACAAGCTGGTGGTCATCCTGCGCGTCACCTACCAGCAGCACGAGTACAGCCCCAAGAACGTCCGGGAGGACCGCGCCCTGTCCGTGCTCCGACAGGAGGTCATCCACCCGCTCACCGGCCGCGTCCTGGACAACCTGAACATCATCCAGAACGTCCACAACATGATCCTGCGCCTCAACGACATCGTGCGCGGCGAATACCGTATTCCGGTCAACTACAAGCGCACCGAGATCATCACGGACACAGCCACCCACGAGAACCGCCTCAAGGCGCTCTACATGTGGCTTTCCAAGCACATGCACCGCATCGTGGACTACTCCGACGAATACTACTCCCAGGTGGTTCGCGTCCTGGACGGCTACCTGCTCTCCCCGGACAACTACGAGGTGTTCAACGAGCACTATGAACTGCACAAGGAGGTCTGGTCTCGCTACGGCCAGATCCAGCAGGCGCGCAAGGTCCGCATCCTGGAGGACCTGCGCTACCGCAAGTACAAGGGTGAGCCCATCTCCTACCTGCGCATGTTGGAGCTCATGACCGAGATCCTGGGCGAGCTCAAGTTCGAGATCGTCAACTATTTCGACAAGCTGGTCGTGAAAGTCCTGATCATCGGCAACGATGTGTCCTCGGACCCGTACCTGCGTCGCAAGTACGTGGACGTAAACAAGGACACCCTGTCGCCCTACGGACTGGAGATTCGCAAGCTCTACCACCGGCTGGTTACCCTGCTTGAGGAATTCCGCTCCATCCGGAAGTCCCGCATGTCCGGCAGCTCCGCGCCGGGCGCAAACTGACAACACTCCACAAGGAGGAGACTTTGGAATCGCTCGCCATAACCCCGCTCACCGGTTGGCACCGGGAACACGGCGCCAAGATGGCCCCCTTCGCCGGATTCGACATGCCGGTGCAGTACCAGGGCATCATCGCGGAACACAAGCACACCCGGACCAAGTGCGGCATCTTCGACATCTGCCACATGGGTGAGTTCACCCTCTCCGGGGCCGGCGCCAAGGACGCGCTGAACAAGGTCGTCAGCCACGACCTGAACACCCTGGGACCCGGCAAGTGCCGCTACGGCTTCCTGCTCAACGCGGCCGGCGGCATCAACGACGACCTCATCGTCTACTGCCTGGCCGAGGACGAGTACATGCTCGTGGTCAACGGCGCGTGCCGCGCAGGCGACTTCGCCCACATCAAAGCCAACCTGCCGGATTCCCTGGCCTTCACCGACGTCAGCGACGAGACCGGCAAGATCGACGTCCAGGGCCCCGAGAGCCTGGCCGTGATCGAGTCCCTGCTGGGCGGGAGCTGGAACCACGTCAAATATTTCAATTTCGAGTCCACAGACGCCCTCGGCTATCCCATGATCGTCAGCCGCACCGGCTACACCGGCGAGCTCGGCTACGAGCTCTACCTCCCGGCCGACAAGGCCCTGGAGGTCTGGGAAAAGCTGGCGGCCGACGAGCGCGTGGTCCCGGTGGGGCTCGGCGCGCGCGACACCCTGCGCCTGGAGATCGGCTACCCCCTCTACGGCCAGGACCTGGACACCGAGCACACCCCGGTGGAGGCCGGTGCGGGCTTCTTTCTGAAAAAGGAGTCCGGCTACATCGGCAAGTCCGGCCTGGGCACGGTCCGCAAGTCCCTGGTGGCCCTGACCATCGACGGACGGCGCACCGCCCGCCACTACGACAAGGTCCTGCTCCCCTCGGGCAAGGAGACCGGCATGGTCACCAGCGGCTCCTTCGCCCCCAGCCTGGGCCATTGCATCGCCCTGGCCTACGTGGACGCGGCGGACGCGGAAGGCGACACCTTCCTCATCCGCACGGCCCGCGCCGACCTGGAGGCCAAGAAGGTGGCCCTGCCCTTCTACAAGGAAGGCACCGCCCGGATGAAGCTCGACTAGTCCGAATGAAGCTCGGCTAGCCCGGACGAAAAAACGAAATGAAGAGGGACGCCCCGGTTGGCGTCCCTCTTTTTTTTAACCATTCAATGTTAAAAGGGAAAATTTCGAATTCTGGCCATCAGCCCTTCGGTCCAAGGGCGAGCATTCGCTCCTCCAGCCGGGCGCGCTCAGCAGCCATGACCTCCGCGTCGAGCTTGTCCCCGGTCACGGACATGGGCTCGCCGAGGTAGATTTGGCAGCGAGTGAAGGGCCAGGGCAGGACGAAGCGGTCCCAGGACTTCTCGAACACTTTGCACCGCTGCGGAAAGGCGCGCAGGGGAACTATTCGCGCCCCGGCCCGCTGGGCCAGGAAGATCACGCCGTCCTTGGCCCGGTGGCGCGGGCCCTTGGGGCCGTCGATGGTGAACACGGCCCGCCGGTTCTCCTTTTCCATGACCCGCTTGGCCTGAAGCAGCGCCTTGACCCCGCCGCGCGTGCTCGATCCCCGCACCGTGACGTGCCCGAGGCGCTCGATGACTCTGGCTATGAACTCGCCGTCCTTGCTCTGGCTGACAAAGGTCACCAGCCGGGCGGTGATGGTGTGGCCGAAGGCCGTGGCCGGGAACAGCTCGCCATGCCACAGCGCCAGCACCAGCGGCTCCCGGCCGGAGCGGACGGCTTCGAGAACGCCGGCCTCGTCGTGCAGCTCGTAGCGCAGGGAGCGGGCCCAGCCCTTGAAGAGCGCGGCCACGAGCGGGACCAGTTTGACGGGATCAAAGGATATTTTCATACGATCATCTTTTCATAGCGGCACTTTCCCGCCAGGGCAAGCCCCCGCGCGCACGGCGTTGATCGAGAAAAGCTATGGCTTGCAGGCGACCCGGTCTATGCCGTATGGTTCCCGACGGATACGCATCCAGTATCAATACGCATCATTTCAAGGAGAACGTCCATGTCCGAAATCCGTCTCGAATGCCAGGGCCTGCCCTGCCCCCAGCCCGTGCTGCAGTGCAAGAACGCCATCGAAAAGGACGCCCCGGCCCGGCTCGTGGTCCTGGTGGACAACGGCGCGGCCAAGGAAAACGTGTCGCGCTTCCTGACCATGCAGGGCTACGCCTGCACCGTGGAGGGCGACGGTCCGGAGTACGTCATCACCGGCGTGCGCGAGGGCGAAGGGGCGGCGGACTGCGGCTGCAAGATCATGACCGGGACGGAGCTGACAGACGCGGGCCGCCAGAAGATCCTGGTCTTCCTGGGCGCCAACGTGGTGGGCGCGGGCGACGACGTGCTGGGTGGCAAGCTCATGCTCAACTTTCTGATTACATTGAAGGAAATGGGCGAAGACCTCTGGCGCATCGTCATGCTCAACGGCGGCGTCAAGCTGAGCGTGGAGGGACAGCCCTGCCTGGAACCCCTGCGCGAGCTGGAGAAGGCGGGCGTGTCCATCCTGGTCTGCGGGACCTGTCTTGAGTTTTTCGGCCTTTCAGGGCAAAACGGCGTGGGCGAAGTGACCAACATGCTCGATATCGTGACCAGCTTCCAATTGGCGAGCAAGGTCGTCCGAGTTTAACCGTCGGGAGGGCTCCCCTCCCCTAGAGAGGCCCCTCCTTGAGCGATAGCGAACTGATCCGGCTGAATAAATTCCTGGCCCAGAGCGGGATAGCCTCCCGCCGGGGGGCCGATGAGATGGTCTTTGCGGGCCGGGTGGCCATAAACGGCGTCACGGCCGACTCCCCCGGCGCAAAGGTGGACCCAGGGCGCGACAAGGTCGCCGTGGACGGCAAGCCAGTGGCCCTGCCCGGCGCGTCCGGCGCGGTCACCCTGATGCTGCACAAGCCCATAGAGACCGTGACCACGGCCAAAGACCCGCAGGGCCGCCGGACCGTTCTCGACCTGCTGCCGAAAGACATCCGGGAAATGCGCCCGTTCCCCGTGGGGCGGCTGGACTTCTATTCCGAGGGGCTGCTCCTGCTGACCACCGACGGAGACCTCTGCCACCGTCTGACCCATCCCAAATGGCACCTGCCCAAGGTCTATGAGGTGACCATCCGCGGCGGCGTGCCCCGCCAGGCCATCGAGACAATGCGCACGGGCATGACCCTTGCGGACGGCACCCGGCTCGCCTCGGCCAAAATCGTCGCCCAAAAGCCCGTGGCCGGAGCGCAGGTGCTGGAAATCACGCTGATTCAGGGGGTGAACCGCCAGATCCGCCGCATGTGCCAGGAACTGGGCCTGACCATCCTCAGGCTGTTCCGCGTGCGCCAGGGCCCGCTCAAGCTGGGCGGGCTGAAGAACGGTCAGTGGCGCGAACTGACGCCCGACGAGCTGTCGGCCCTGCGGGGCGCGGTCGGCCTCGACTAGAATCCCTGGGTATTGTCCTCGACGTGGGTGTCGGCGGGCGGGGTGAACTCGAACATGGATTGCGGCAGGTCCGGGTCCAGCTCGACGTTGGAGAGGCGCACCTCGTTGCCGTTGCCGTAGAAATCCACGATCATCACCTGGCGCAGCAGACCGGTCTTCGGGTCCACTCCGATGTAGGCCAGGACCATGCCGGGCTCGGCCTCCTTGGGCACCAACTGGATGACCACGCACCCCTTGCCCCACTTGGCCCGGACCTCGTCGGCCCCCTGCCACTCCGTCTTGACGATGAAATCTTCCTTGAGATTCGCCCGGCCGGAGATGAAGCGGATGATGGTCTTGGAATCGAGCAGCCCGGCCACGCTGTACTTGATGGCCAGCTTCTCGTCCTCGATGTAGTCCCACGCATGATCCGGCCCCAGGACCAGGAGCTCCTTTTCCGGGTCCGTGGTCTCCCAGCGCACCTGGGAGGGCTGCTTGAACCAGATTCGGCCCTTGCGCACCTCCACGTCGCCGCTGGACACGTTGGTCAATTCCTGCACGAAATCCGCACGAAAGGTGCGCAAAGTTTCGTACCGCCGCTGGATGAGGTCGGGCAGGTCCTCGGGCGCTGGACTCCGCACGTCCTGGGCGAAAGCGGTGGCGGCGACGAGGCAAAGGGCCGTGAGCAGGGTCCAGAATCCGATGCGACGAAACATACGTTCTCCAATTATTCCGGCTTGATGACTTGTCTTGGTTTGCTGCCGTCCTGGGGGCCGAGCAGGCCGTCCGATTCCATCTGCTCGATATAGCGGGCCGCGCGGTTGAAGCCGATGCGGAACCGGCGCTGCAGAAGCGAGATGGACGCCTTGCCTTGGCTGAGCACGAACTGTACCGCTTCGTCATAGACCGAGTCGTCCGAGGGCGGCAACATGCCTGAACCGTCGTCGGCCCCGGCCACGTCCTTCTTCCAGTCCGTGAAGTCGAGCTCGAACTCCTGGGGCTGGTGCTCCTTCCAGAACTCCACCACCCGCGCGATCTCGGTCTCGTCCACGTACGCGCCGTGCATGCGCTTGAGCTTGCCGCCGCTGGGCTTGAAGAGCATGTCGCCCTTGCCGAGCAGCCGCTCCGCGCCCACGGAGTCGAGGATGGTGCGCGAGTCGAACTTGGAGGTGACGAAAAAGGAGATGCGGGTCGGGAAGTTGGCCTTGATGAGGCCGGTGACCACGTCCACGCTGGGCCGCTGGGTGGCCAGGATCATGTGGATGCCCGCCGCGCGGGCGAGCTGGGCCAGGCGGACGATGCACTGCTCCACTTCCTTGGCCCCGGTCATCATCAGGTCGGCCAGCTCGTCGATGATGATGACCAGGTACGGCATGGGCTTCATGTACTCGAACTCCTCGGGGAGGTCGTCGCCCAGCTTTTCCAGCTTCTCGTTGTATCCCTCGATGTTGCGCACGCCGAGCTTGGCCATCTTCTGGTAGCGGCAGTCCATCTCGAAGACCGCCCAGTCCAGGGCGTTCTTGGCCAGGCTCATCTCGGTGACCACGGGGTGGACCAGGTGCGGCAGCGAGGCGTAGGGGGCGAGCTCGATGCGCTTGGGGTCCACCAGCAGGAGCTTTACCTTGTCCGGCCCGGCCTTGTAGAGCAGGCTGAGCAAAAAGCCGTTGATGCCGACGGACTTGCCCGCGCCGGTGGCTCCGGCCACGAGCAGGTGTGGCATCTTGGCCAGGTTGGCCACCCGGCACGCGCCCTGGATGTCCTTGCCCAGGGCCAAGGTCAGCGGCGAGGAGCTGCTCGTGAATTCCTTGGATTCCAGCACCTCGCGCAGGAAAACCGTCTCCCGTTCGATGTTGGGAATCTCGATGCCCACGCTGTCCTTGCCCGGAATGGGGGCCTCGATGCGCACGGACTCGGCCCTGAGCGCCAGGGCGATGTCGTCGGTCAGGTTCTCGATGCGGCTGACCTTGATGCCCGGCGCGGGCTTGAACTCGAACATGGTGACCACAGGGCCGGGCACCACGCGCTGAATCTCTCCCTGAACGTTGAAATCGTTCAGGCATTCCTTGAGGCGGTCTGCCAGGGGCTGGAGCACGGCGGCGGTCTGCGAGGAAAGCTGCGGTGGCGGAGGCGTGAGCAGGTCCGTGCCCGGCAGCTCCCTGCCGTCACCCGATGGCTGGGGCGCGGGGGCCGAAGCCGGGGCCGGGGCCGGGGCCTTGGGCTTGGCGGGTTTCGGCTTGATGGGCCGGGGCTTGGGACGCACAGGTTCGGCGTCGTCCTCCAGGTCGATGAACTGGATGTCCAGCGGCCCCTCTTCCTCCGGCTCCTCGCCCTGCTCCAGGGCCCGCTGGGCCCGCCGCTCTTCCCGGCGCGCCAGGCGCAGGGCGCGCGCCTCGGCCACGGACTCGCGCAGGACCGCCAGCCGGACCAGGATGCGCTCCCACAGAGAGCGCCAACTGAACCCGGCCACGAGCTGGAAGGAGATGATGGTCACGAAGGCCCAGAGCAGGAACGATCCGGCCGGGCGCAGGTACGGCAAGGTGTAGCGGGAGATGATGTCCCGCCCAAGGTAGCCGCCGCCGAGGAGGCCGTAGCTGTCCGGCGGAACGGAGAAGAACCAGGGATGCTGGCTCCAGGCCTCGAAGGCGAGGTACAGGCCGATGAGCCCGGCCCAGCGCCCCTTGGAGAGCTTGATTCGGGTGAAGAAGCGGGACAGGCCGAGATAGAGGAAGTAAAACGGCCAGACCATGGCCCCGAGGCCGAAGCACTCCACCAGCAGCCCGGCGAAATACGCGCCCGCCAGGCCGACCATGTTGTGCACCTTCCAGCCGCTGACCGACTGGTTGAAGCTCGGGTCGTTGGGGTGGAAGGAAAAGAGGCTCAGGAAGAGAAAAACCCCGAAAAAGAGGTAGAAGAGTCCCGCGAACTCCTTCCCCCGTCCTTTCCTGACGGGCGTTCTCGTCGTCGCCTGCTGTCGGGCCATGATGCTTCCTCAAGAAAAAAAGGTCGTGGGCAGCCAGCCGCCCACGACCTTTTTACGCAATTTTGCTGGCAAGTTGCAAGTCGTCTATTCGCGGCCGAGATATTCGCCGCTCCGGGTGTCGACCTTGATGACGTCACCCTCGTTGATGAACAGGGGCACGTTGACCTGCAGGCCGGTCTCCATGGTGGCGGGCTTGGTGGCGTTGCTGACGCGGTCGCCCTGGACGCCGGGGTCGGTCTGGGCCACCTTCAGGATGACGTTGGCGGGCAGGTCCACGCCGATCAGCTCGCCGTTGTAAAGCAGCACCTTGGCGGTGTCGCCCTCCTTGATGAAGCCGCCGGCCGGGCCGACGTTCTCCCCGGCCACATGCATCTGCTCGTAGGTCTCCAGGTCCATGAAGACGAAATCCGTCCCTTCCTTGTATATGAACTGCATCTCGGTGACGGCCATGTCCGGCTTTTCGACCTTTTCGCCGGACCGGAAGGTCTTGTCGAGGACCTGGCCGGTCTTCATCTGCCTCAGCTTGGTGCGGACCATGGCTCCGCCCTTGCCGGGCTTGAAATGCTGGAACTCTATGATTTCAAACGGTTTTCCGTCGATTTCGATCTTCAGGCCGGTCCTGAAATCCTTGGTCGAGATCATACCTTCTCCAAAAAAATTGTTATAGGTGACTGTTATCCACGCAAACGCGCATGCAACGCCTGGACAGCAAGGGCATAGCTCATAACGCCAAATCCGGCAATCACGCCGATGCACCGCTCGCCCATGAGGGATTTCTGGCGCAGTGGCTGGTCGGTCCGGGCCCAGATGTTGCTGATGTGCACTTCCACGCAGGGAACGCCGATCCAGGCCAGGCAGTCGGCCAGGGCCAAGCTGGTGTGGGTGTAGGCCCCGGCGTTGAATACCACGCCGTCCACTCCCTCCTCCCGCGCCCGCTCCAGCCGGTCGATGAGCCCGCCCTCGGAGTTGGACTGGAAATGGGCCAGGGCCACGTCGTCGGCCGCGCCACCCATGATCCGGGCGAGCATGCCCGGCAGGTCGTCCATGGTCAGCGAACCGTAAATCTCGGGCTGGCGCTTGCCGATGTGCCCCAGGTTCGGGCCGTTGAGGATCAGGATGTTGCATTTTCCCATGGTGGCTCCCTTGATCTTGGCTGATTTGCGACCCGCCCTTGACGGAACGGGTGCAATCAGGCGAGATTGTCGATTCCCGATCACGCCAAACCCCAGCGGGGACGTTCCCGATGAACCGATCCATTGAGTTAATCAAAACAATATACGAAATCAAGCAGCTTGAACCGACCGACGTGCCGCAGATCGCCCTGGCCGGGCGCTCCAACGTCGGAAAGTCCTCCCTGATCAACCGGTTGGCGGGCCGCCGCGAGCTGGCCAAGACCAGCTCCAAGCCCGGCAAGACGCGCAGCCTCAACTACTACCGCGTCCAGCCCGACGGCTATTTCCTGGTGGACCTGCCCGGCTACGGCTACGCCAAATGCTCCAAGGCCGAGCGGGACAAGTGGGCCAAGCTCATCGAGGTCTACATCAAGGACAACGCCCTGCTCCGGGGCGTGGCCGTGCTCCTGGACTCCCGCCTGACGCCCCAGAAGCTGGACCTGGAGCTCACCGCCTACCTCCGGCGGCTCGGCATTCCCGTCATCCCTGTGCTGACCAAGTCGGACAAGACCAAGCAGCGCGACCGCGCTCAGGTGCAGCAGCAGTGGAAGGACATCCTGCAACTGGACCGCTCGCCCATCTGCTTTTCCGCCAAGACGGGCATGGGCGAGGCCAAGCTCTGGGAAATCCTGACGGAATACGCGACCGGGGAATGACGGCCTAGGGCCGCACCGACCGCAATCCGCCGATCCAGTCCCGGATGGTGGCCTGGAACCCCGGCATGGCCACCCAGGCCAGCCGGAGCGCTCCCGCCCCGCCCATGACGCAGTTGCCCAGCCAGGCCGCCATCACCGGCGGCAGGACGCCCTTCTCCCCGGCCGTGGCGCCCACCACGTGCATGCCGTACTGGACAAAGATCAGCACCAGCGACAGGCCGATGTTGGCGTAGACGTTCTCCGAAAAGGTGACCAGGCACAGGGCCAGCAGGGCCATGACCGCGATGGAGAAGGCGTAGGACAGCTTGCTGTGCCAGACCGTCCGCAGGATTTCCACGTTGGACCCGGACTCCTCCAGCTTGTCGATGACCCTGGAGAGCTCGGTGAGCGGCAGGTCGGCCTTGTCGCCCTGGAGCTCCACGGCGGCGTAGGCCTTGAGGTTCTGGCGCACGGAAAGGAACTGGGACGTCCGGTCCCTTGAAATGAAGGTGCGCGTGTCCAACTCGTGGACTTCGAGCAGCCCCCAACCGTTGTCGTCGATGAGCGCCTTTTTGGCCGTCAGGATACGAATGAGCTCCTGGCTGTCCGTGGCGAACTCGTAGACCGTCACGCCCGTGGCCCGGCTTTGGGCCGGAAAGGCCTCCGCGGCCCGGACGATGAACGGCCCGTCGCGAAACCACAGGTTCTTGATGGTCTGCTCGTCCAGTTGCTTCTTGCGGACATCCTCCTTCCAGATGCGGTTGGCCTCGTATTCGCCGAACACGCCCAGGAACTGGGAGAAAACTAGCTGCCCGCAACTCCAGACCAGGGCGTAGATCAGGAAGAAGCGGATGAACCAGGCAAAGGACACGCCTCCGGCCCGCAGGGCCAGCATCTCCTTGCTCCGGGTCAGGATGCCGAGCTGGACCACCATGGCCAGCAGGAAGATGGCGGGCAGGAGCTGCGAGACGATGAGCGGAATCTTGACGAAGAAATAAAACAGGATCGTCTGCGCGCCCAGCCCGGCCCGGATGAAATCGTCCAGCCGGTCGAAGACGTCGGAGAGCAGGTAGAGGCTGGTGCCCGCCGCCAGGCACACCGCCATCAGGAAGAGGTTCTGCCGGATGAGGTACCGGCTGAGCACGCCGAGTCCGGGGATGCGGATCATGCCTCGGCCTCCAGGCGGCTCTTGAGGTGCACGATCCAGTCGATGATCGGCAGGGTCCGCTCCTCGTTGGCGTACTTGATGCCGAACACGGCCACGAACACATAGAGCAGGTTGGGCGCCCACAGGCCGTATTGCGGCGCGATGGTGCCGTTCTCCCCCATGCTCACGCCGATGGAGAACATGCTGTAGTAGACCAGAAACAGCCCCATGGAGAGCAACAGGCCATACTGCTGCTTCAGGCCGCGGAAGACGTAGGCGATGGGGATGGCGAACATGCCGAGGATGACGCAGCCCAGCGGCAGGGTCAGCCGCTTGAAGTACTCGGTGTCCACCTTGCGCAGGAAACGGTCCGACTGCTCCGGGGACAGAGACGGGTCGTGGCGGATGGCGCTCAAGCGCGCGAAGGTCATGTCCTTGGCCTTGTCCTCGGAAAGATTGAAGCTTCCCAGCAGCTTGCCCAGATCCAGGCGGACCGTGTATGAACCGAAGCTGAGCACGTTCAGTTCGTCGCCGCTCTGGCGAAATATCTTGCCCCGGTCAAAGGTGATGCGCACCTCCGAGGTCTCGGGCTTGGAGACGATGTGCGCCTCCGGGGCGACAACGACCACGGACGTGCCCTTGATGGACTCGTCGCGGACAAAGGCGAACTTGAGCAGCCCCTTGTCGTTGTCCACCTGGTGGGCATAGAAGGTGATGCCGGGAAACTCCTTGTTGAACACGCCGGGCTGGAGGGCGAACTTGGAATGGGTCCGGGCGAACTGGTAGAGCCGGGTCTTGAACATGTCCATGCCCCAGGCCAGCCCGTAGAAGGAAACAAAGAACGTGAACAGCATGCACAGGGCGCAGAAGGTGGCCGGTGCCGGAAGCATGCGGTAGAGGCTGACCCCGTTGGCCTTGAGGGCGGTCAGCTCGTTGTCGGTGCTCATGCGCAGGAAGGTCAGGAACACGCTTAGCATGGTGGCGATGGGCGTGATGAGCAGCAGAAAGAACGGCGTCAGGAAAAAGAATAGTTGGAGAATATTGAAGAAACCGATGTTCTGGGAAAGGAAAAGGCTGCGCAGTTGCAGCATCCGGCCGATGAGGATGAGCCCGAGCAGGCAGGCGACAACCAGCCCGAAGAGCTTCAGCAGCTCCTTGAATATCTGACGATGAAGAATCTTCACGACAGGCGGACTATTCCTGTTTGTCCTTGTAGAACCGCAGCAGGAACTCCACATCCTTGGGCCCGAGATTGAAACGCGCGCCCGCTTCCTCCAGCAGCGCGCTCAGCGGCCGCCGGTCCCCTTCCTCGCGCCTTTCGCATATCCAGGCCACCGCCTTTCGGGTCAATTCGCTCTGCGGCATTATGGTCGCCATGCATCCCTCCCTGATCGTTGTGGAACACAACCGAAATACACCACCTTCCAAGGGGTTGCAAGGAGCGGCTACTTGGGCTAGGCCCTTGGGAAATCCTGCCCGGCACAACAACAGCGAGGGAAGCATGGCATCCTGGTACGTGGCGATCATCCTCGGCATCGTCGAGGGTCTCACCGAATTTCTCCCGGTTTCGAGCACCGGGCATCTCATCATTACCGGCCACCTGCTCGGTTTCACCGGGCCCAAGGCCGACACCTTCGAGATCGTCATCCAGCTCGGCGCCATCCTGGCCGTGGTCGCCCTGTACTGGCGGCGCTTCCTGGGCCTGATCCTCCCGGCCCCCGGCCAGCGATTTTCGGGCGTCTACGGCCTGTGGCTGCTCTTCCTGACCTCCCTGCCCGCCTCCCTGCTCGGGCTGACGATCCACCATTACATCAAGGAATACCTGTTCGGCCCGACCACTGTGGCCTGGGCCCTGGCCGTGGGCGCGGTCATGATCTTCGTGGTGGAGGGCATGCCCAAGCGCAACAAGACCGTTTCCCTGGACGAGATCACCCCGGCCCAGGCCCTGGGCGTGGGGCTGTTCCAGTGCCTGGCCCTGTGGCCCGGCTTCTCCCGGTCGGCGGCCACCATCATGGGCGGCATGATCCTGGGCGTGAAGCGCACCGTGGCGGCCGAGTATTCGTTCATCGCGGCCGTGCCCATCATGTTCGCGGCAACCGGATACGATTTCCTCAAGAGTTACCAATTGTTCGAGAGCAACGACTTGCTCTTCCTCGCCCTCGGCTTCGGGGTCTCGTTCATTTCCGCCTGGATGGCTGTCAAAGGATTCATCATCCTGCTCGGACGGTTGACCCTGCGCCCCTTCGCGGTTTACCGGCTGGCCCTGGCCCCGATCATTCTCTTGTTTTTGTAGATGATTACAAAAATCGGCTTGTTCGGCTTTTTCCGCTTGCCAAGGCCGGAAAGACAGTCTATGTACTGTTTCCGCTTCGGCGATGAAGTGGCGAGGTAGCTCAGTTGGTCAGAGCATGCGGCTCATATCCGCAGAGTCGGAGGTTCAAGTCCTCTCCTCGCTACCAAGACCAAAACGAAACCCGCAACATCCTCAGGATGCTGCGGGTTTCTTTTTTCCCCACGGGGCCCGCATCGGTATTTTCCCAGGGCCGCCCCCGTCCCCGCACGCAAAAAAACGCAAGGAATGCCGGACAAACTGGGCAAAGGCCCGAACACTCGCTATCGCAACGCAGAGAGAATGGCCACAGCCAAAGCCGCAGCGATGAGCAGCAACCCCATGCACCGTTAACATACCGCGAAAACAGACATCCCCTTCAATGTACCCGGCCCTCGAATCCGGGGCCGGTTAGACGAACGGTGCACCGAAGCCGAGCAGACCGAAGCCATCGACCAGACGCACCGCTCCTGGCGCGTGTCAACGGGCGCCCCCTGCGCCGCATCCCGTTCCAGCTCGGGTTCCAGATCAGACTTCGACACATTCTTGTCCGCCAGGGATCTTGATCCTTTGCTTTAACTGTTTCTCAACCAATTGAATTATAGCATAAAAATGAATCCGCTCAGAGTCTCTCGGCAACAGGAAAAGACACGACAAAAAGAGTTGCCAACCGGCCCCGCGTACATATATTAGAGGCACGGTTCTTTGAAATGGGGGCGCACTGGTTTCGACGGGGATAGTTGAAGCCGAAGTCGCAGGCCGAGGTTGGTCGATGGCCTCGTTAAAAATCGACCGAAAGATAATTGCCAACGACAATTACGAATACGCAATGGCTGCCTAGTGCAGAGTTGCACCTTGACGGCATAGCCCGTCACGATTCTCCCGCCGACGCCTTATAAGCGGACAGGATCGTCAAAACATAGGGCTGGCAGCGCACGTCCGTTCTTCGCATGCGCTGTAAGAAATTCAGAAGGACTAGCATGGCGGCCGTTTGGCCCGGAGCAATCCGCCATTGCGAACCTTTATTCCGGACCTAAGCCTGTAGAAGCTTTCGCGGATCGTTCTCGGACGGGGGTTCGACTCCCCCCGCCTCCACCATTTCCTTCCAACCATCGGGCGGGTCTTTCGCCCATGCCTGAAGGCTGCGATTACAGCCATCCGAAATCAATCCTCTTTTTCATCACACCTTTTTTTAGCCATATCACTTGCCTTTGCACCTTTTCATGCCGTCCTTTGTCCTGTAGGAAATTCGATGGATGGAAAAAATCAACGGTGCCCTTTCGTCTGAAAGACACTGGGGGCGGATCGCCTCGA
>NZ_JAQUWN010000068.1 GCF_028692895.1 Pseudodesulfovibrio sp. | reverse complement strand
CGGCCTCCGGCGTGACAGGCCGGCGTTATAACCAACTTAACTACGGCTCCGCTCCGTATATAAAGGGCGGCGATGCTGCCCCTTATGTCAATCTTGGTGGGCGCGACAGGGCTCGAACCTGTGACCCTCGGCTTGTAAGGCCGATGCTCTCCCAGCTGAGCTACGCGCCCGCAGGAAGTGTGTCTTTAGCTTGGCCAGCTCCGGCTTGTCAACCCCATTTTCCCAGGGATTCCGCCAGCCGGGACTTGCCCTCACCGCGTCAGCGAATAGGCATACTGCCCACACGCCGCCCGTTTGTCAACGCTTTTCCAAAAAAAATTGATGCGTTGCAACACGCTGCAATATCAGGCTATTTTACCGACAAGACCAGGCGCCGCCCCTTGCGCGACAGCCAGGCCAGGGGCAGACCGCGAAAGGTCAGCCCCACCGGGCCCTCGCCGGGGCGGAAGTCCAGGCTCTGGCCCGAGAGCAGCCGTTCCAGCACCGCCACGTCCTCCACGACCAGCACGTCCGCGCCCCGGCCCGGTTCCGGGATGAGCACCCGCGCCTGGCCGTCGGGCCGAAACGTCTCCCGGTCCCCCTTGCCCGCCACACGGCCCAGACCGTAGCCCTGCCAGCGCATCCCCTCCGGGATGCGGCTCAGGGCCTCGCGGTGCAGAAAATACGCCTTGCCCCCGAAATCGTGCACCTCGCCCGGCGGCAGCCGGTCCCAGGCCAGGCCCTCGCAGCCCGCCAGGCGGCGCGGATCAATGCGCTGGCCCGGCAGGGACGCTGTTTGCGCAGTCCGTTCCACGGGTGCGCACGGTTCGCCGCGCTTGCGGAACCGGGCCAGGAAGAAGCCTTGCCCGTCCGACTCCTCGGCCACACGCAGCACGCCCGCCATCCCCGGCAGGAGCGGGTCGGCGAAGGTAAAGCCCGGCGGGGCGGGAAGCGGCTCCAGCTCGAGGTCGAGGGCCTTGAGCGCCCAGGCGACCTGGGCCTCGTTTTCCTCCACATGGGTGGTGCAGGTCGAATAGAGGACCACTCCGCCCGGCGCGAGCAGATCGGCCGCGCGCGCAAGGAGCGTCTTTTGCAAGGCCACCAGCGGGCCGGTGCGGGACTCGTCCCACAGCTCCATGACCCTGGGGTTCTTTTCCGCCGTGCCCCAGCCGCTGCAGGGCGGGTCGAGCTGGATGTACGCCCACCGGCCGTCCGGCAGGGGCAGGGACTGGGCCTCGCCCTTGGCCGTGGCCGTGTTGACGCAGCCGGTGCGCCGCAGGTTGGCGCGCAGGGTGCCGATCCGGTCGGCCGACGGCTCGGCCCCGAGCACGAACCCCTCTGGTCCCACCAGCCCGGCGAGCAGCCCGGTCTTGCTGCCGGGCGCGGAACACATGTCGAGCACCGCCGCGCCCGGCTCCGGGTTCAGGGCCAGGGGCGGGAGCATGGAGGAACGGTCCTGGATGTAGATATGGCCGAACCGCGAGGCCAGGCTCTCGCCCAGGGCGAAGGGCTCGCGGGTCAGGCGGCGCGCCCGGTCGAAAAAGGGCTCGGGCTCGAAGTCGAACCCCTGGGCCCGCAACAGGGCCTCGGCCAGGGGGACGCGCCCGGCCGGGCAGGTCAGGCGGAACGATCTGAGGGTACGGGTCATGCTTTCCTCCGGGAAGCGGCCGGGGCGGGCGACCGCGCCGCCCCGCCCGATGAGGCATACCGGCTTGTCCGGCCGGAGGCAACCGCTCAACTCTCTTTGCATCCCGGTGCGGAAACTGATACAAGAGCCTGCCGCGCAACCGCAGCAGCCGCGCGCGGCGCTCAGCGAACACCATTCCCTTCCCGGAGGAATAATGAACAAAAAGATCCTCGGCATCCTTCTGGCCGCGCTGACGGCCGCCCTGCTCCTGGCCGCCCCCGGCCTGGCCCAGGACACCAAGAAATTCGCAGTGCTCCCGTTCTCCTACAACGGGCCGCAGAAATACGCCTACTTCCCGAAGGCCTTCCAGGCCAGCCTGAGCAGCAACCTGGAATGGAGCGGCCACGTCTCGCCCGCGGGCGAGGAGGCCATCAAGGACCTGGCCGCGCCCAAGAGCAAGGCCGACGCCCTGAGCATCCTCAAGAGCGCGGGGCTCGACTACATCGTCTCCGGCTCCATCTCCATTCTGGACAAGCAGGCCACCCTGACGGTCCAGGCGTACAACACCGCAGGGGCCACCTGGAGCAAAACGGAGCAGATGGGAATCGACGAGATCACGCCCTGGCTGGACGAACAGAGCAAGGCGATCCAGGGCGACGTCTTCAACCGCCCGGGCTACTCCACCTCGGAGAAGGCCGCGCGCAAGGAGGACATGCGGGAGGCTCCGACGGGCAACTCCCCGATCAACGCCTCCTTCGTCCCGGCCGACGACCAGTACCAGGCCGCCAACCTCAACCCGCAGTTCCGCTACGAGGGCGGCACCGAGGATACCGGCCGCTGGCGCAGCCAGACCTTCCGCTTCTTCTCCACGAGCATGGCCGTGGGCGACGCCGACGGCGACGGCAAGAACGAGGTCTTCATCCTGCACAGGACCGGCATCTCCGCCTTCCGATACGAGCAGGGCAAACTCAAGCTCCTCGACTCCATGGAGCTCTCGTCCAACACCCAGTACATCCGCGTCAGCATGGTGGATGTGGACAAGGACAACGTTCCCGAGCTGGTCGTGGCCTCGTACCAGGCTTTCTACCGCAACCAGACCAAGGCCCCGGAAGGATGGGTCAAATCCCACATTCTCTCCTTCGCGGGCGACAAGTTCAAATACGTGGTCCAGAACTACAACCAGTTCCTGGGCGTCATCCGCATGCCCCCGACCTACATGCCCGTGCTGGTGGCCCAGCGCAAAGGCCAGCGCGGCGTGTTCGACCCCCGGATGAACGAGGCCTATGTCAAGGGCGACGACATCGAGCTCGGCCAGTCCTTCCCGGCGCCGCCCTACGGCAACGTCTTCAGCATGGTCTACCTGCCCGACGGCCTGGGCTACAAGTTCGCCGTCCTGGACGAATACCATCGCCTCAAGGTCTACAGCCAGACCATGGAAAGGCTGAGCGACAGCGGCGACGACCGCTACAACAGCTCGGGCGTGACCATCGAGACCGCGGACAAGGCCGTGGGCATGGGCCCCGGCACCACGGACGACAAGAGCAACATCTACAACGTCCCGTTCCGCATGCTCGCGGCCTCGCTGAGCAAGAACGGCAAATACGAGCTGCTGGTCAACAAGGACCTGTCCATAGCCGCCCAGGTCTTCGAGCGGTTCACCTACTTCTCCCAGGGCGAGATCCACTCGCTGGCCTGGGACGGCGTGGGCCTGAACCTGGCGTGGAAGACCCGGCGCATCAAGGGCCAGGTCTCGGACGTCGCCCTGGCGGACCTGAACAACGACGGCAAGCAGCAACTGTGCGTCCTGGTCAACACCTTCCCCGGCGGCATGGGCTTCTCCAGCCGCAAGACCGTGGTTCTGGCCTACGACCTGAACCTGTAGTCCGCGCAACAACCGTCCGGGCGGCGTGAGAGACCGCCCGGGCGTCACCCAAGGAGAGAGAGTGATGAAACGTTTGCTGATCCTGCTGGCCGTCCTTGCCCTGACCGGGCTGATGGCGGCGGCGGCCACGGCCGGGACCACCCTGACCTACGCCAACTTCCCGCCCGCCAAGACCTTCCCCTGCGTCCAGATGGAGCGGTGGAAGACCGAGGTGGAGAAACGGACCAACGGGGCCGTCTCGGTCCAGACCTTCCCCGGCTCCACCCTGCTCGAAGGCAAGAACATGTACCGGGGCGTGATGATGGGCCAGGCCGACATCGGGTGCATCAGCATCGCCTACTATCCCGGCGTGTTCCCGCTCATGTCCGCCGTGAACCTGCCCGTTTCCTTCACCTCCACCGAGGTGGCCTCCCTGGCCATGTGGGACCTCTTCCAGAAGTACCGGCCCGAAGAGTTCAAGAACGTCAAGGTCCTGACCATGTTCACCTGCGCGCCCTCGCACATCCAGAGCAAGGTGGCCATCCGCTCCCTGGCCGACCTCTCGGGCGTGGAGCTGCGCGGCTCGGGCTCGCTCGTCACCTTCATCAACGACCTGGGCGGCCGGGGCGTGGGCATGCCCATGTCCGACACCCCCGAGGCCCTGCAAAAGGGCGTGGTCAAGGGGCTGGTCTCCTCCTTCGACGTGCTCAAGGACATGAACTTCGCGGAAATCTGCCGCTACGAGACCATCACCAACCTGCCGGTCTACCCCTTCGCCGTCATCATGAACAAGGCCAAGTGGGCCTCCCTGCCCGACGACGTGAAGAAGGTCCTGGACGACCTGGGCCGGGAGCAGGCGCAGTGGACCGGCGCCTACCTGGACGACTACGTGGACCAGGCCCTGGCCTGGAGCAAGGAGAAGTACCAGGTGGAGGTCTTCCGCCTGAGCGACGCCGACATGGCCGAGATCGCCTCCAAGGGACAGCCCATGATCGACGCCTGGAAGAAGGACGTGGCGGCCAAGGGCATCGACGGCGACGCCGTGTTCTCCGACATGATCGGCTTCAAGAAGAAGTACGAGGCCGAGCTCGGCAAGTAACCCGAACCTCCGCGTCCCCCGCCCCGGGCGGGGGACGATTTTTGGCGCCATGATCAATGCACTGGATCGTTTGAGCGAGTGGATAGCCACGGCCCTTTCCCTGCTGGCCGGGCTCTTTCTGGTGGGCATGATGTGCCTGGCCTGCACCAACATGGTCCTGCGGGCCGTCTGGGTCCCGGTCAACGGGACCTTCGAGATGATGGGCTTCATGGGCGCGGTGGTGGCGGCCTTTTCGCTGGCCGCGGCCCAGCGGCGCAAGGCGCACATCGCCGTGGGCCTGCTGCTCGCCCGCTTTCCCGAGCCGGTCCGCCGCATGGCCGACGCCGCCACCAGCCTGGGCTCCTGCGCCTTCTTCCTCCTGGCCGGGGTGGAGACGTGGAAGTGGGCGCGCTTCCTGGTGGACACCGGCGAGCTCTCGGAATCGCTCCAGATCATCTACCACCCCTTCGTCTTCGCCACCTCGGCGGGCTGCTTCGCCCTGGCCTTCGTCCTTGTGGTCGACACCCTGAAAACCCTGACCGCGGGCAAGGTGCTGTAATGGACCCGATCACCGCCGGCATCCTCGGCACCCTCATCCTGCTGGCCGCCATCTTCCTCCTGCGCATCCCCGTGGCCTTCGCCATGGGCATCATCGGCTTTCTCGGCTTCGCCTATGTCCTCAATTGGGACGCGGCCAAGGGAATGCTCGGCACCGAGCTCTGGAACGTCTTTTCCAAATACGGCCTGACCGTCATCCCGCTCTTCATCCTCATGGGGCAGATCTGCTTCTACTCCGGGGTCAACGAGCGGCTCTACAAGTCCGCCTACGCCTGGATGGGCGAGATCCGGGGCGGCCTGGGCATGACCACCATCCTGGCCTGCGCCGGTTTCGCGGCCATCTGCGGGTCCAACTCGGCCACGGCCGCCACCATGTCCACCGTGGCCCTGCCCCAGATGAAGAAGTTCAACTACCACCCGGTCCTCTCGGCCGGGGCGGTGGCCGCCGGGGCCACCCTGGGGGTGGTCATCCCGCCCTCGGTGGTGCTCATCATCATCGGGCTCCAGACCAGCCAGTCCATCGCCAAGCTGTTCATGGGCGGCATGGTCCCCGGCCTGATGCTCACCGCGCTGTTCCTGGGCACGGTCTGGTACCTGTGCAAGCGCCACCCGGACTGGGGCCCTGCCGGGCCGAAGACTACCTTTGCCGAAAAGCTGCGCTCCCTGCCCGGCTCCATCGAGATGGTCATCATCTTCCTGCTGGTCATGGGCGGCCTGTTCCTGGGCTTCTTCACGCCAACGGAGGCGGGCGCGGCGGGCGCGGCCCTTTCGCTCATCATTTCGGTCATCTCGGGCAAGCTGAGCTTCAAGGGATTCCGGCTGGCGGTCAACGACTCCCTGCGCATCTCCTGCATGATAATGGTCATCATGCTCGGGGCGGTCATCTTCGGCCGGTTCCTGGCCATCACCCGGCTGCCCTTCGAGGTGGCCGAGTTCGTGGCCGGGCTGCCCATCCCGCCCATGGTCATCATCCTGGTCATCTGCCTGATCTACGTGGTGGGCGGCATGGTCATGGACGCCCTGGCCCTGCTCCTGGTGACCATCCCCATCTTCTTCCCGGTGGTCACGGCCATGGGCTACGACCCGCTCTGGTTCGGCGTGCTCATCACCATCGTCACCACCCTGGGGGCCATCACCCCGCCGGTGGGGGTCAACCTGTTCATCGTGGCCTCCATGACCCACGACGTGTCCATGGCGGGCGTGTTCAAGGGAGCCACCTACTTCCTGGCCGCCTACGTCCTGTGCGTGGCCCTGCTCATGGCCTTCCCCGCCCTGGTCACCGGGCTGCCGGGGCTGATGCACTAGCCAGCCGGGCCCTGCGCACCTTCCGTGCGTAGGGGCTTCCCTTTACGCGTCACGCCAGCGCCGCCCGGATTCCCGTCTTTTCGGCGATCCGGGAGCCGGACAGCTTGCCAATGACGGACGGGTATGGCTATGGTCGGCCTGCGGCGCAGCGCCGGGGCCCGGCCCCGAGGCCTCTCCATGGGCCCGCGCGCCCGCACCCCAGCCCATGCCCGAAGCCCAGATCGTCATCGTCACCCAGGCCGAGTCCGGCCAGAAGCTGCTCCAGTTCCTGGAGCGGCGGCTGCGCGGCGCGGTGCCGCGCCCGGCCATCCAGCGCTGGATCCGCAAGGGCAGCGTGCGCGTGGACAAGGGGCGCAGGAAGCCCTTCGACCGCATCCAGGCCGGCCAGGCCGTGCGCATCCCGCCCTACGACACCGGCAACCGTTCGCCCCACTCCCCGCCGCCGCATCCGCCGCCCGAAAACGCCCGGCTGACCATCGCCTACCAGGACGCCCACCTCCTGGGCGTGGCCAAACCCGCCGGGCTGGCCGCCCACGGCGGCGACAAGGTGGACGACTCCGTGGCCGCAAGGCTTTCCGTCCTCTACCGCAACGATGATTTCCGCCCCACCCTGGTCCACCGCCTGGACCGCGACACCTCCGGCCTGCTCCTGGCGGCCAGGGACTACGCCACCCTGCGCCGCCTCAACGACCTCTTCGCCACCGGCGGGGTGGCCAAGGTCTACCTGGCCTGGGTGGTGGGCGCCTGGCCGGAGACGGACACAGTGCTCCTGGAGGACCGCCTGGAAAAACGGGGCGCGCCCGGCGCGGAGCGGGTCGGCGCGGGATCGGGCAAACCCGCCCGGGCCAGGGTCACGCCCCTGGCCGTGGGACGCCGCTTCAGCCTGCTGGCCGTCCGCCTGCTGACCGGCCGGACCCACCAGATCCGGGTCCAGCTCGCCTCGCGCGGGCACCCCGTGGTGGGCGACCGCAAGTACGGCCGGGCCGACGAGCACCCGCACATGCGCCTGCACTGCTACGCCATGCGCATGGAGGACCGGACCCTGACCCTGCCGCCCCGCTGGTCCGGCCGGTGGGAGGTCGGGCCGGACGCCCTGCGCGAGGGGCTCCGCTCCCTCTTCGACTGACCTTGCGCCCCCGGCCCGAAACGGGTATGTAGACAATATCTAGAAAACCCATGGGGGAATCACCATGCAGAAAGCAACCATCCTGGCGGCATCGGTCCTGCTGGCCGCCCTGTTCCTGCTCAACGGCTGCACGGCCTACAACGTGGCCGTGGACGAGCGCACCACGGGCCAGTGGGTGGACGACAATACCATCGCCCTGACCATCGAAAAGGACTTCCTGGCCGACGACCTGGTCAAATACCTGGATTACGACGCCTTCTCCTATCGCGGCCACGTCTACGTTGTGGGCGAGTACGAGAGCCGCGAGCAGGTGGACCGGGCGGTCAAGCTCGCCAAGGGCGTGGAGGGCGTGCGCCAGGTGACCACCTATCTGCTGCCCAAGCGCGAGGACGACGGCTGCTCGACGGCGGACAAGCTGGGCATCTACCAGAAGCTCAAGCAGGCGCTGGTCGACGACAAGAATATCTGGTCCACCAACATCGAAATCGAGATCGTCCAGTGCAATGTGGTCCTGCTCGGCATTGTGGGCTCCAGTGCGGAAAAGTCCGCCGCCGAGGCGCACGCCAAGGCCGTCAAGGGCGTACGCAGCGTCAAGAGTTTCCTGACCGTCAAGTGACCGACAACCCACCGGAGGGGCCATGCCCGGATCGCCGACAGCCTGCCGACCGCGCAGCCGCACCACGGGGCCGGGCCGCGCCCCCGGCCTTCCGCTGCTTGCCAGCCTGCTCCTGGCCGCCCTTCTGGCGGGCGGATGCGCGGCCAAGAGCCCTGCCCCGGCGCAACCGGGCCTGACCCCTGGCGCGCCCATCCACCGCGCGGCCACGACCAAGGCCGCAGCCGTCATCCGCACGGCCCGCAGCCTCATCGGCGTGCGCTACAAGTGGGGCGGGGCCTCCCCGGACCAAGGCTTCGACTGCTCCGGCCTGGCCTGGTACGTATTCAACAGGAACGGCGTGGACCTGCCGCGCATCTCCTGGCGGCAGTTCGGCGCGGGCGCGCCGGTCACGCGCGACGACCTTCGGCCGGGCGACCTGATCTTTCACCAGGTGGAGGACAAGAAAAAGGGGCTGCACGTGGGCATCGTCACGGACCGGGGCACCTTCATCCACGCCCCGAGCTCGGGCAAGCGGGTCATGGAGTCGCCCCTGGACAACCCATACTGGGACGGGCACTACCTGGGCGCGCGCCGGGTGCTCTGAGTTTTCCCAAGGGCGCAAAAAAGGGCCGCCCCCTCGGACGGCCTTTTTTTGCGCCTGAAAAAAAACAGCTATTCCTTGGGAATGAGCGGCTTGTAGTACATGCCGATCTTGATGCGGTCGGTCAGGTATTCGCTCTTAAGCTTGATCTTGAGCTTGTCGTTCTCCCACTGGTAGACGTCCCAGCTATCATCCTTCTTGTGGTCGGGCAGGCCGTACTCGTCCATGAGCAGGGAGATGACGCGCTTGACGTCGCGCGCCTTGTCGATCTCGATGATGGTGGCGTAGAGCTTGTTCTCGCGAAAAGCGTAGGTGACGCGGGTGTCCTCGATCTTGGAGACGCCGCACGCCTCGACCTTCTTCACCTTGTAGTAGCGGACGCCCCCCGCAGTGTGGGAGTATTCGATCTGCTCCACGGCGGATATGGGCTCGCCCCAGGGAATGGCGTTGCAATCCTTGTTCTGGGCCAGGGCGGCCGGGGCCGCCAGCAGCGCGGCCAGCAGCACGGCGAAAAGGGACAGGGTTTTCCTCACGATCTCCTCCCGGGGATGAAGTATGCAGTCCTGAGCACTTTCAGGGACACGGGCGCGCGTGTCAACCCGTTTTCCCGATCCGCCCGGAAACATCGACTCCGACCGGGAATAGTTCCTGTTTTTGCTGGCAAGCACCAGGCAAACATTGTACAGGACTGTCCATGGACATCGACTGGCTTATCAACGAATGCAACGACCCCTACGTCCTGGAACGGTTGTTCTACGTGGAGCGCTACGCGTGGCTCTCCCTGTCTCCGGACATGTGCGCGGTCATTTCGCTGGAGGGCCAGTTCGAGGACGTCAACACCCACTGGGAGAAGAGCGTCGGCCTGAGCCGCGAGCAGCTCCAGGGCTCCTACCTGATGGAGTACATCCACTTCGACGACAGGGAGCGCGCCCTGGCCGACATGCAGAAGCTCATCACCTCGGACATCGGCTCCACCGCCTTCTCCTTCCGTTTTCTGAGCGACGAGGGGAAGCACATCCGCCTCAACTGGAACGTCATCTTCTCGCCGGACCACAACGCCTATTTCTGCACCGTGCACGACCCCGCGCGGGAGACCGACGCCGAGCGCCGGGCCTACCGCGACGTGCTGACCGGGCTCAAGAACCGGCTGGCCCTGGAGCAGGAGCTGCCCGGCATCCTGACCGACGCCCGCGAGGCCGAGGCCAGGGCTTCCGTCCTGTTCATCGACCTGGACGGGTTCAAGGCCGTCAACGACAGCCTGGGGCACAAGGCGGGCGACGCCCTGCTCATGCGGGCCGCCCGGCGCATGAACTACGTGGTGGCCCAGCACGGCGCCACCTACCGGCTGGGAGGAGACGAATTCATCGTCATCCTGCCCAAGGCCCCGGACCGGGGTTTCGTGGCGGGCATGGCCGGGCAGATCGTGGAGCGGCTCCGCGCCCCCTATGTCATCGACGGCCAGAGCGTGACCACGGGCGCATCCATGGGCATCGCCATGTTCCCCCGCCACGGCGAGAACATGGCCGAGCTCCTGGAAGCCGCGGACAAGGCCATGTACAAGGTCAAGGGCGCGGGCAAGGACAACTTCGCCTTCTTCGGGGACGGCGAGGGCTGAGCACTCACCCCGCCGTCTTGGTTCCCGCGTAGGTGAACGCCTTCCTGTCCATGGTGTAATAGGTCCCCCGGTCAATGCCCACGGCCCGGCCGCAGGCGCACCAGACCTTGCCGTCCCGCTCCTCCATTCGCCACACCTTACGTATGCGGTCCTTGTGGCAGCGATGCAGCTCGCCGGGCCCGATCTTGTGATACTTCCAGAGCTTGCGGCGGCAGGCCGCGCACCTGAGCGTCAGCATGGCGGGGCTCAGCCGCGCCCCAGCCGGAGGGTCTCCGCCTCCGGAAAATCGCCGAGCCGGCGGGAGATGCCAGCCTTGAGGAAGGAGTCCACCCAGCGGAAGATGTCGTTCCTGCGCACCTGCTCCCGGAGCCGGGTCATGTGCTCCACGCGCTGCGCCTTGTCCCAGTGCAGGGTCCGGTGCAGGGCCCTGGCCACTCCCTCGGTGTCGTAGGGGTTGACCAGGTAGGCGTCCCGCTGGAACTGGGCGGCCGCCCCGGCGAACTCGCTCAGGATGAGCACGCCGTCGCCGTCCGTGCTGGCCGCGCAGTATTCCTTGGCCACCAGGTTCATGCCGTCGCGCAGGGGCGTGACCAGACCGATGTCGGCAGCCGCGTAGTAGGCCACCAGTTCGTCGTGGGGCAGGCTGCGATAGTGGTAATGGACCGGGACCCAGCCGGGGAAGGAGAACTCGCCGTTGACCCGGCCGATGAGCTGCTCGATCTCGGTCCGCAGCTCCCGGTACTCGCCCACCTCCTCGCGGCTGGGCACCGCGATCTGGACGAAGTTGAACGTGCCCTGGATGTCCGGATAGCGGCGCAGCAGGGTGCCGATGGCGCGGATGCGCTCGGGGATGCCCTTGGTGTAGTCCAGCCGGTCCACGCCCAGGATGATCTTGCGGTGGCGGAGCGCCTCGCGGATCTTGAACGCCTCCCCGGCCACGTCGTCCCGCCGGGCCATGGCGTCGAATTGCTGAAAGTCGATGGAGATGGGAAACGCGCCCAGCCGGAACCGCCGGTTGCCCATGTCCGCCGTGACCACGGCCCCGCGCCCGGAGACCTTGGCCTCGGGCATGAGGCGGCGCAGGCAGGCCGCGAAGTTGCGCCGGTCCTGGAGGGTCTGGAACCCCACCAGGTCGAACTCGGTCAGGGCCTTGATGACCTTCCAGCGCCAGGGGAGCTTGATGAAGATGTCCGGCGGCGGAAAGGGGATGTGCAGGAAGAAGCCGGTGCGCCGCTTGACGCCCATGGACTTGAGGAAGAACGCCTGGTGCATGAGGTGGTAGTCCTGGATCCAGACGTAGTCGTCGGCCGTGGTCCGGCGGGCCACGATCTCGGCGAACTTGAAATTCACGTCCAGGTAGGTGCGCCAGCAGTCGGGATCGAATCGGCAGCGGGTCTGAAGGTCGTGGAAGAGCGGCCAGATGACGCCGTTGGAGAAGCCGGAGTAGTAGCCGTCCACCTCCTCACGGGTCAGGGACACGGTGCGCAGGTCATACCCGGCCTCGGCCGAAAACCGGGCCAGCAGCCCGTCCACGTCCGCAGCCGGGTCCGCAGCCGGGTCCGGCGCGCCGGACCAGCCGATCCACACCCCGCCCCGGTTGCGCAGGACCGGGGCCAGGGCCGTGACCAGCCCGCCCGCTCCCGCCTTGACCTCCCAGCCGCCGTCCGCAGCCTCCCGCAGGGCCACGGGGAGCCGGTTGGACACCACCACCAGCCGCCTCGGCTCGGAATCCATGGGTCCTTCTCCTCGTTTCGCTTCGCTTTCTTTGTTTCTCATTAGGTTGGTACCGGTCTTTGGGCGGCATAGCAAGGCCGCGGCGGAAACGGTCCGGCAAAAAACATGCGCCCGCGCGGTTGACAAGAGAGAGGCCGACCTTATCTTGCCTCCAGTCGAAACCTACCGCCGCCCTCCGGGGCGGCAATCTTTGCATAAGGAGAATCGCCAATGGCCCTGAAACCGCTGCATGACCGCGTGATCGTCAAGAGAAAGGAAGAAGAGGAAAAGACCGCCGGGGGCATCTACATCCCGGACTCCGCCAAGGAAAAGCCCCAGGCGGGCGAAGTCCTGGCCGCCGGTCCCGACTGCAAGACCGTCAAGAAGGGTAACACCATCCTGTTCGCCAAGTACGCGGGCAGCGAGTTCACCATGGACGGCGACGAACTGGTCATCATGAGGGAAGACGACATCCTTGGCGTCTTCGCGTAACCCCGGCACGAATCCGAAAAACGCACCGAATAGGACTGACATAACATGGCAGCAAAATCCATTGATTACAAAGCGGTAGCCCGCGAGGGCATGCAGCGCGGCGTCAACATCCTTGGCGACGCCGTCAAGGTCACCCTCGGCCCCAAGGGCCGCAACGTCATGCTGGAGAAGACCTGGGGCGCTCCCCAGGTGACCAAGGACGGCGTGACCGTGGCCGAGAAGATCACCCTTGAGGACAAGCTCGAAAACATGGGCGCCCAGATGGTCAAGCAGGTCGCCTCCAAGACCAACGAGATCGCGGGCGACGGCACCACCACCGCCACCGTGCTGGCCCAGGCCATCTTCAACGAGGGCGTCAAGCTCCTGGCCGCCGGGCGCAACCCCATGGCCGTCAAGCGCGGCATCGACCAGGCCGTGGAGGCCGTGGTCGCCGAACTGGACAAGATGGCCAAGCCGGTCAAGAAGAGCTCCGAGATCGCCCAGGTGGGCACCATTTCCGCCAACAACGACGAGACCATCGGCATGATGCTGGCCCAGGCCGTGGAAAAGGTCGGGGACAACGGCGTCATCACCGTCGAGGAATCCCAGGGCTTCTCCACCGAGCTGGACGTGGTGGAAGGCATGCAGTGGGACAACGGCTGGCTCTCCCCCTATTTCGTCACCGACCACGACAAGCAGGAGGCCGTCTTCGAGAAGCCGTTCATCCTGCTCTCCGAAGGCAAGATTTCCAACATCAAGCCGCTGATCCCCATCCTTGAGGCCGTGGCCAAGGCCGGACGCCCGCTGCTCATCATCGCCGAGACCGTCGAGAACGAGGCCCTGGCGGGCATCACCATCAACGCCATGCGCGGCACCATCAAGGTCTGCGCGGTCAAGGCCCCCGGCTTCGGCGACCGCCGCAAGGAAATGATCCGCGACATCGCCATCATGACCGGCGCCACCCCGGTGAGCGAAGACACCGCCCACACCCTGGAGGCCATCAAACCCGGCGACTTCGGCACCGCCAAGCGCGTCGTCGTTGGCAAGAAGAACACCCTCATCGTGGGCGGCGCTGGCGACAAGAAGGCCATCGACCGCCGCTGCGAGGAAATCTCCAACATGGTCGCCAACTCCACCAGCGACTACGACCGCGAGAAGCTGCAGGAGCGGCTGGCCAAGCTGGTCGGCGGCGTGGCGGTCATCAAGGTGGGCGCGGCCACCGAGATCGAGATGAAGGAGCGCAAGGACCGGGTCGAGGACGCCCTGAACGCGACCCGCGCGGCCGTTGACGAAGGCATCATCCCCGGCGGCGGCACCGCGCTCGTCCGCGCAGGCAAGGTCCTGGCCAAGCTCAAGGCCGGCGGCGACACCGAGCAGGCGGGCGTGGACATCATCGCCCGCGCCATCGAGGAGCCCCTCAAGCAGATCGCCAACAACTGCGGCCTGGAAGGCACGGTCATCGTCGAGAAGGTCAAGGCCCTCAAAGGCGACGACGGCTTCAACGCCGCTACCGGCGAATACGTCAACCTGGTCAAGGAAGGGATCGTCGATCCCAAGAAGGTGACCCGCATCGCGCTGCAGAACGCGGCCAGCGTCGCCTCCATGCTCCTGACCACGGAATGCGCCATCTTCGAGGCCCCGGCCGAAGAGGACGAGGACTAATCGTCCCGCAAAGAAATCCCGAAGGGCCGGACGAGCGATCGTCCGGCCCTTTTCGTTTCCGCCTTGCCGGACGGCCGCCCAGAGGCTAGTATCGGGCCATGTCCATCTTCGCCAGCCTGATACCGCCAAGCCGACGGGGCGAGAAGAACCTGGAGCGCGGCCGCGCCGCCGAGCTGCGGGGCGACTTCACGGCAGCCGAACGGCACTTCCGCCTCGCGGCCGAGGCCTTCGACGCCCACTTCGCCGCCCGGCGCGACGCGGGCAAGGACGCGCGCCCCTCCCACCTGCTCATGGCGGGCATCGCCTACACGCGCATCGGCCGCGACCGGGACGCCATCGCCGCCCTGGACCGCGCCCTGGAGGCCGGGCCCGCGCCCGACGCCTATCTGCACGCCGGATATGCGGCCGCCAAGCTGGGCGAGACCGGCCTGGCCGTGGACTACTGGACCAGCTATCCGGACTGGGCGGACCAACCGCGCATCGCCGCAGCCCTGCGCGACCAGGTGGCGTCCCTGCGCGCGGGCGGCGACTTGGCGGCGGCCTGCGAGGCCGTGACCCGCGCCGTGTTCCTCCAGGACCGGGACAACGCCAACCGGCGGCTCATGAGCCGGGGGCGCAAGGAAGTCCCGCGCAACCGGGGCTACTGACCCCGGCCGGGCCCGGTCACGCCCGCGCAGCTCGATTGCCGCCAGCACCGAGCCCACCTCATGAGCGCCATTCCGGCTCTCAATCGCATCCCATGCATCTCCCCGTTGCGGCGGATCGGCCGCATTGACAGTTGCCGGTTCTCTCCTCCGCAACGCATCCCTGTCACCGAAAACAATTCCGCGCCCCGAAAATATGCCCGTTATCACCCCCGTCCGAGCGCATTGAACTGCGGCCCCAAAGCGGGTAGGTTGCCTGGTGAACCGAAACCCGCACCGGAGGTGGAGATGCGCAAACTCGCGGCGGCCCTCGCCCTGCTTGTCGCCCTGGCCCTGCCCGCACTGGCCGAACAGGCCGTGGTAGGCACCGGCGACCCTTCCCAGGACGTGGCCAACATCCAGGCCGCCGTGAACCAGGGCGGCACGGTGCTCCTGCGCGGCCATTTCGACTTCGGCGCGGAAGGCCGGGTCAAGATCACCCGCGACACGCGCATCCGTGGCGAGAAGGACGCCCTGGGCGAGCCGACCACCATCATCACCGGCGGCCGCTGGACCTTTCACTCCCCCCTGCCCGTGGCCGGGGCCACCCCGTCGGGCAAGGGCCCGGTGGTGGCCGTGCACGCCATCCACTTCCGCCGGGCCGAGGGCACGCCCCTGCACTTCACCTTCGTCGGCGGCCTGGACGTGCGCGGTTGCGTGGTCTCCGAACTGCGGCCCCAGGAGCTGTCCGTCAAATGGAGCGACGGCGACACCCTGCCCTTCGCGGCGGGCGTGGTGGTCGGCAACCGCATCGACTCGCCCTCGCAACGGATCAAGAACTCGGCCACCGGCGTCATCCGCATCGCGGGCAACACCTTCCGCCTGGACGTGGAGCGGCCGGGCCGCACCGCCGGGTTCGGCGTGCTGGCCGACTGGACCACAGGGGCGGACATCGCCATCGAGCGCAACACCGTCATCCACCCCTCGCGCAACGGCATCGAGGTCTTGGACAACGTCCTGGGGGCCAAGGGCGAGGGCAACATCGCCATCGATGACAACCGCATCGTCACCGCCGAGGAAGGGATTGAATACCCGCACAAGTTCGGGCCAAACGGCATCGTGGCGGGCTGGTATTTCGACACCAGGGGCGGCGCGAACATCAAGGCCAACAACCGCGTCTCCATCACCGGCAACCGCATCGAGGCGCGGGGCGACCGCTCCACCGGCCTGCTGCTCTACGCCGACGACATGGTGGTCACCTGCAACGACATCATCCTGGCGGCCGGACGCGAGGCGCGGGGCATCGTCCAGACCGGCTCGCGCGGCTTCTTCTCGAACAACCGGGTGCGCGGCCAGGGGCGCTACGCCGTGTACTGCCACCCCTTCGAGGCGCTCCAGGGCGCGGCCAACACCTTCGCCTGGACCGAGCTCAACGACTTCTCGGCCACCAAGAACCAGGTCTACCTCGGCGGCAACGTCAACGTGCTCATCGGCACTCCCCCCGACCTGTTGGACAAGGGCCAGGGCAACCGGGTGGTCAAGGCCAAGCCCTGCTCGCTGCCCGAGATCTCGCCCGAAGGCGAGGAGTGGAAGCCCGCCTGGCAGTAGGCCCGGCCCGACGCCCGGTTTCGCATGGCACCGGCCAGTCGCACCCCGCACCGGCCTTTGCGGCCCATCCCGGATGCGCAGCTCCCGGCCCACCCGGTCCAGCCCCGCTTTGGCAGCCCGGCCCGCGCCGGCCCCACCCAAACGGCTTTGCCCCCTTGCCTTTTCCGCCGCCCCGCGATAGTTGTATGTACAAACAAATGGAGAACCCATGCCCCGCTGTTCCGAACATCTGCATTGCTGCCTGTATTTCACGGCCAACGCCCTGGCGCGCAACATCGGCAAGCTGGCCGACGCGGCCTTCCAGGAGATCGGCCTGTCCCCTTCCCACGCCTTCATGCTCCAGCTCGTCAACGAACAGCCCGGCATCACCCAGAAGGAGCTCGCCGAATACCTCAGCCTGGCCCCCTCCACCCTGACGCGGTTCGCGGACCGTCTCGTGTATCGCGGCTATGTCGAGCGCGACCAGAAGGGCAAGGTGGTCCGGATCTATCCGACCTCGGAGGGCAAGGCCCTCAAACAGCCCATCGAGAAGGCCTGGACCCGGCTCTACAAAGACTATTCGGCGATCCTGGGCGAGCAGCCCGGCATCGCTCTGACCCGGCTCATCGACCAGGCCAACCGACACCTGGAAGACCTCGGCTAGCTGTGGAGTGTCATGAGGTTGTTCACTCGCCCCGGAGCGCAATGCATATCGGAGCGCCGACGATAGTTGTATGTACAAGCAACGGACAGGAAACCGCCCATTACTGAAAGTGTCCCAGAGGATAAAAACTTTTCCCCGGCCTTCCGGGCAGCGATGCGAGTGATACATTTGTATGTACAAGCAATCCTCAAGCCCGTGCATGAGCGCCGTTGGCGGTGGAAACGCCGTGTCCCAATGGTTCCCGGCTGCAAAGCTTCAGGAATACTTGTATGTACAAGCAAAAACATTTGCAAAATGCTCCGCCTCCAAAGCTGAAAGCCTCTTCTTTCCGCCGGGCGCGAAACGGTTTCCGATACCCTGCCGACCAGGCAGTCCCGGCGTCAGGGCCCTTGCCCGAAACGGCCAGTGTTCGGGCGACAGGCCCACAAGGCCCCGCCTCAAGACTTCCCTGGCGGCCTGATCGCGTACGGAATGTTTGTATGTACACACAACCATAGGAGCACACCCATGAGCGAACGGATCAACATCGGC
>NZ_JAQUWN010000067.1 GCF_028692895.1 Pseudodesulfovibrio sp. | reverse complement strand
ATGGGCGCGGGAGTTCTACAATCGGATTTTGAGCCGACACGGCGTGCCGCAAAAGGCGATCACCGCGCTGGCTCGAAAGCTGGCCGCTTTGCTGTGGAAGCTCAGCTTGCCTCCGGCAACGGCCTGACGGATCGCGGGGGGCTTTAGGTAGCATAGGCTACGAACAAAAATTGCGATCCAAAACAACTACCGTACCGAATCGGTACTTGGTGCCACAGAGCACGAATAAGAAAATGAATACAACAAATTAGCCGTTATGGTGAGGGTGAAGTATGGCCTGTAAAATGGTAAAATCAAGATATACGGGAGTCCTTGACATGGGGCCGCATAAGAGAAATGCCCCCCGGGGCCGCGACGCCGTATGACCGATGCGGCGCGGCCCCGGAGGAACATGTGGGGGCTTAGGGGGTGAGCCGGTCTGCGGTCTGCTCGATCTGGCGGCCCAGTGGGGTCTGGAGGGAGATTTCGCGCTCCACCTTGGTGATGCCCTTGAGCACGGTGGAGTGCTTGCGGCCCAACCGGTCGCCGATGTCCTTGAGGGACAGGCCGGTATGCTTGCGGGCCAGGTAGAAGGCGGTGTTCCGGGCAAGAACGATCTGCCGTTTCCGGCTCTTGGATTTCAGTTCCTCCTCGGACAGGGCGTAACTCCGACAGACGAACTCCAGGATGTTGGCGAAATCCGGGGAGCAGTGGCGGATGGCGTAGTTTTCCAGCACGTCCCAGGCCAGGTCCATGGTCACGGCCCGGTTGAGCAGGCGGGCCTTGAGGACCAGGTTGCTCAGAGCGCTCTCCAACTGGCGGATGTCCGTCGTGATGCGCTCGGCCAGCAGTTCAGAAACCTCCACCGGCACGTCGACCTGCATGCAGCGAGCCTTTTCCGCCAGGATGCGGCGGCGGGTCTCCATGTCCGGCCGGTCGATATGGGCCAGAAAGCCGGAGCAAAACCGGGAGATCAGGTGGTCGTCCACGCGGGAGAACTCGCGCGGCATGAACGAGCTGGTCATGACCACCTTGCAGCCCCGGTCGCGCAGGGCCGTCAGGGTGCAAAGCAGTTCCTCCTGCATCCGCTCCTTGCCCTGGAAGAAATGGACGTCCTCCAGCAGGAGCACGTCGATGCCTTCGCGAAACTGGGCCTTGAAGCGGTCGATCTCGCGGGCCTTGAGGGCCAGGACCATGCGGGTGGCGAACTCCTCGGCCGAGAGGCAGGCCACGCGCAGGTTGCTGCGGTTGGCCGAGCGGCACAGGGCGTTGCCCACGGAATGGAGCAGGTGCGTCTTGCCCAGGCCGGGGCCGGAGCTCAAAAAGAGATGGTCCGAGGAAAAGGCGCTGTTGCAGAGGGACTTGCTGGCCGCGCAGGCCAGCTCGTTGGAGGGGCCGACCACGAAGTCGTCAAAGGAGAAGCGCCAGTTGCGCATGGACAGGGGCCGGATGGGGTCCACGAGGGGCAGGCCGAGCTGCTCGCCCGGCTCGGGAGGACGAACGACCTTGCTCGCCTGCCGGGGCGCGGGAGCTCCCTTCTTTTCCTGGCTGGCCTTGACCGAGATGCGCGGCTGGCCGCCCATCACTTCGCTTGCGGCTTCGCCGATCACCTGCAGCAGGCGGTCGCGAACCCAGTTGGCGACGAACTCGTTGGGGGCGGTCAGGGTCAGCCTGCCGCCGTCCACGCGGCCGTCGAGCGGTTTAATCCATACCTGGTAGAGACCGGGATTGAGACTTTTTTCGAGTGAGGTGAGAATTTGGTTCCAGGCAGTTTTCATCATGCAGGGTGGAGTAGTTGATCGGCGCGAAAGAGACAATTCTTGAATTTCAACCGTGCCCACAAAGGTCGGCCAAGGTTATCTACAGGGTGCCGAGCTTATAACTCATTGAATTTAAAGTAATTACAATGAACACTACGCGCGGAGACGCTTTGCGGGCCGGAACCTGTGAAACAGACGCGTGACAAGGCTTCCCAGCCTCTCAATAAATTCTAGAGCTTCTATTTATCAACAATTGTTGAAAACGTTTTCAACACAATGGCATGTCGAATCCTTCAAATATCTCACCTTCAGGTTATATTTCAGCAGGACGGATTTTTTTTTCTACCGGTTATGCAAAATCAGTTTAGACACAATTGTCAGACACAAACACTAACACCTCTGATTCATTGGAGTATTTAAACAAGGAATCATTCCCATAATTAATTCGGCCAATTTCGCCCCGGCCATTGACAACCGGGACGCCCCGGCGGGCCGGGGGTTCCCGGCCGATGCCATTTTGAACACCCGGAACCCGCCAAAAACTTGGGATAAAGAAGATTGCAAAAAAAATCTCAAGGAACCTCAAGGGGCTTCTCGGGATGGGAGTATCTCCCGAACTGGGGGAAAGTAATCAGGCGGGCTTATCGCGTGTGGGATACTTGCCGCAGGCGAATTTCGGCGATTCCGGGCAGTAACCGAGCTGCTCGCAGCGTGCGCCGCCGTTGGCGAATATGGCGGGCAGCTTTTCCTTGCAGATGGCGAGCATCGCGTCGGCCATGGCCCGGATCTCCCACTGCGCCCTGTTACAGCAGCGCAAATGGAAGAAATGGTGCAGGCTGCGGCAGTTCATGGTCATGACGATCTTGGTCTCCGCCGCCTGGGGCAAAACGAACCGGGCATCCTCGTTGGCCTTGGCCTGTCGGCCATGGGCCACCAGGATGTCGCGCAGGTCCGAGTAGGCGGACTGGACTTCGCCCATGAAACGCTCGAACCGCTCTCGCGCCTCGGGAATCCTGGCGATGGCCGGGGGCAGGATGTACTCCATGTCGTTTTCCGTCACGTAGCGCTGGCTCTGCTGGGAATAGGAGGCGATCCGGTGGCGCACGATCTGGTGGGAGCAGGCGCGGGAGATCCCCTCGATGGCGAAGGTCATGGAGACGTGCTCCACCGGGCTGTCGTGCCCGGACTCCAGGGTCTTGGAGACGAAGTCGGCCTGCACCTGCGGGTCGATCTCCCCGCTCAGCAACCGGGGCCACATGTCGGCCGCGAACCCGGCGTGATAGCATTGGCGGAAGGCGGCATAGATAAGCGAGAGGGCGTCGGGGGTCATGGCCAGGAATTCGACCCTGAGTTTCTTTTCCGGCATTGGCGTGGGACTCCAAAATAGGTTAGGGTTGACAGGCCCCATTCTTTACCTTAAAGCCGGGCTCCTGTCACCCGGCACCCTCCGCCCATCCAGGCGGCGGGCACTTAAACCCCTTATGCTGTTATGGAAACATCCGACCTCGTCACTATCCTCCAGGCCTCCATCGCCCCCTTTGTCCTCATCTCCGGCATCGGCCTGATCCTGCTGTCCATGACCAACCGCATCGCACGGCCCACGGACATCCTGCGCAGCCTTCTCCCGCAGCTCAAGACCGCGCCCGAAAAGGACGTGCCGTCCCTGCAGGGCCAGATCGCGCTGCTGCGCAAGCGGTGCGGCCTGCTGCGCAACGCCATCACCTTCTCCTGCCTGGCCGTCATGGGCGTGGCCGCGGTCATGATCCTGCTCTACGCCAGCCTGCTCTTCGCCGTCCAGCTCACCGGAGTCATCAAGGCCATCTTCGGGCTCTCGCTGCTCTGCCTGGTGGTCAGCCTGGTCTACCTGATGCTCGACCTGCGCATCACCCTGTTCTCCCTGGACCTAGAAATCGAGCGACACCGCCGTCAGTAGGCGATCTTCTCCAGCGCGTCCCCGACCATGGCATCCGGCGTTCCGCCCGCCTGCACGATGAAGTGCAGGACCTCGTAGAAGACCGGCTCCATGACGGCGAGGCGCGCGGAGAATTCGCGCCAGAGGTCCTCTCGGTCCGCCGCGCCTTCCCGTTCGGCCGCCCGCGCGGAGAGGATGCTTGAGTCGGCCATGAGGTAGAAAACCTTGCCCGCCCCGTGGATCAGCGGGCGGACGGCCGGGTCCTCCACCAGTCCGTCGGCCAGGACGACGATGGTCCCGCGCCCTGCCAGGGCCGCGGCGGCCGCCGCCGCGTCGCCCGGCGTGGCCACCGGCGCGCCGGTGCGTTCGGCCAGGGCCTCGGCCAGGGCCGCCTTGCCGCTGCCGGGCAGGCCGACCAGGACCACGTTGCCCGTGTCCCGCCAGGCGTCGGCATAGTCCTCCCGGCGCTCGCCCTTGCCATGGGACCGGGTCGCCCCGGCCTCCTCCACCTGCACCAGTTCATTGATGAGATATTTACCCATTTCGGCTCCTTGCTGCTGCGGTTTTGCCTTGCGCCCCGGACGGTATCAAGTACCATAGGGACATTGCAAACCCTGTTCGGAGTCCCATGCCTCAGGATCTGATGCATTTCAAGATCGCCGAGCTGACCGCCCGCCGACTCGCCGACACCCGGTTCGCGCCCTGCCTGGCCGGACACCGGTCCGCCCTGCTCTTGGGCGCGGTCTTTCACGACGCCCTGTTCTACGCCCTGCGCCGGGGCGCCGAGCCGCTGGAGGCCCTGGCCCACCGCTTCCACTGCATGGACGGCGAGGACCCCCTCGACCTGCTGCGGATGCAAGCCCGCCACGCGGCCTCGGCCAAGGACCGGCCCCAGGCGGCCGCCGTGCTCGCCGGGCTGGCGGCCCATCTCTTCGCCGACGCCGTGCTGCACCCCCTGGTCTGGCACTTCACCGGCGACTACTATGACCCGGAGCCGAAGGCCCGCACCCTGGCCCGCCAGCGCCACCGGGCCATGGAGGGACTCATGGACCGGGCGGCCTGCCCAGGGATGCTCGGCGCGCCCGCCTACCGCATCGGCCGCCTGCTGGCCGAATGCCCGGCAATCGCGGGGGACGCCGTCCCCGTGGCCGGGCTGGCGGAGCTGGCCCGGATGACGGAGGCAGACGCGGCCGTGGCCCTGCGCGCGGCCTGGGTCCTCTTCGGCCGGATACAGCGGGCCTGCGCCATGCGGCCCCTGGCCCGCGCCTTCCACCTGCTGCGCCCCGTGCTGCCCGATCCGGCCAGGGAGTTCGAGGCCCTGTTCCACGCCCCGCAGCGGCTCGGCCAGGCCGGCTTCCTGCAAGGGGAGATCGCCTACGCCCACCCGGTGACGGGCGAGCGGGCGGCCCTGACCCTGACGGACGCCATGGACCGCGCCGCCGGGCTGGCGGCCAACTGCTGCCGCGAGCTGGAAGGCGCGGTATTCGACGGGGCCGAACCGGCCGCCGCCGCGCCCGCACCCTCCATGGAGACCGGGCTGCCGGGCGTGCCTACCAGCCGCATGACGCACTTCGCCGCCCCGCCCTTTCCCGACCTTTCCTGATCTTTGCCGAAAAAGACGCGACCCCCCGGTTGCTCTGCAACCGCAAATCCTCTATATTCGTTTATATCAAGACAAGGAGTTACCATGAAAAAATATCTGTTTATCGGGGGCGGCGTCATCGTGGTGGCGGTTATCGCCATGATTATCCTGGCCGTGATGAATCTCGGCTCCATCATCAAGACGGCCACCGAGACCTATGGCCCGAAGATCACCAAGACCGAGGTCAAGCTCGGCTCGGCGGACATCTCCATCCTGTCCGGCTCCGGCACGCTCAAGGACTTCCTGCTGGGCAATCCCAAGGGATTCTCCATGCCCGAGGCCCTGAGCTGCGGCACCATCCGGGTCAAGGTGGACACCGGCTCCCTGACCTCCGACACCATCGTCATCAAGGAAATCTACATCGACGGCCCGGTGATCAGCTACGAGAAGAAGGGCGGGACCGACAACTTCCAGACCATCCTGGCCAACATCCAGAAGACCGTGGCCAGCGACGAGAAGGCGGCCAAGTCCTCCTCCGGCGCGGAGCCGAAGAGCGACACCGGGGCGGAGAAGAAGGTCGTGATCGAGGACTTCGTGGTCAAGAACGGCAAGATCAACCTGGGCGGCTCGCTGCTCAACGCCTTCGGCGACCAGGGCATGGGCATCAGCCTGCCCGACATCCACCTGACCGACATCGGCAAGGACAAGGAGACCACCCCCGCCGAGGCCTTCGCCATCGTCCTGAAGCAGATGACCGGCGACGTGGGCGGCACTGTCACCGAGGTGGGCAAGCAGCTCAAGGAGCAGGTGGGCAAGGCCGTGGAAGGCGTCACCGGCAAGGCGGGCAGCGCCATCAAGGGGCTGTTCGGCGGCTCCGAGTAGCCCCTCCGGCAACCGACATTGCGGGCCGCGCTCCCTTCCGGGGGCGCGGCCCTTTCATTACCTCTATATATATGCCCTTGCCCGTCCGGACCGGAATGCAGTACAGGAATACACCATGACCAGCCCCGCCTACACCGCCGAAGCCGTACCCGCCGCCGGGCCCCTGAACGATGTCCGCGTCCGCGTCGGGGGCAAGACCTGGCATCTGTGGGGACGCGACGGCCGCGCGCGCGAGGAAGCCCTGGCCGGAACCGTGGCCGACGACGCGCTGCCCGTGCTCCTGGGCGCGGGGCTGGGCCATTGCCTGGCCCGGCTGGCCGAACGCGGGCTGCCCGTGGCCGTGGCGGACCGCGAGGACGCCATCGAGGCGGTGACGGGCGTGCGCGAGGCCTGGGCCGGGACGAGGGACGTGCTCTGGCTCGACGACGCGGACCCCGGCCGGGTTTTGGACCAGTTGCACGCATGGCGGCGTGAACACGGCAACCGGCCCTTCGCTCCCCTCTCCCTGCCGCTCTACCTCCGCCTGGCCCCGGCTCACTATGCGGCGCTGGCGCAGCGATTGAAGGACGCGGCCGCCTTCCAGGCGCGGCTGCGCTACCCGAAGTTCGCCGACGCATCGCCCCGGGTCCTGTTCTTCGACGCGGACTATTTCCTGTGCCGTGAGATCCGCTCCGGCCTCGCTGCCAACCGGGCCGAGCTGCGGGTGCTTCCGATCCCGGCCGGGCCCACCGTCTCCGGCCGGTTCATCGAGGCCCTGCTGCGGGACGTGGCCGAGTTCCGGCCCGACTTCGCGCTCACGGTCAACCACCTGGGCCTGGACCGCGAGGGGCGGCTGGCCGGGCTCCTGAACGAGCTGTCCGTGCCCCTGGCCTCCTGGTTCGTGGACAACCCCCACCTGATCCTGCACGAATACGCCCACCCCGGCGTGGACAACACGGTCCTGTTCACCTTTGACGCGGGCAACCTGGACCTCCTGCGCGCCAAGGGGTTCGCCAACGTCCACTACCTGCCCCTGGCCACGGACCCGGAACGGTTCCGCCCCGGCATCGGCGGCGCGCCGGACGGCTGGGCGGCCGACGTCTCCTTCGTGGGCAACTCCATGGCCCGGCCCGTGGCCGAGACCCTGGCCCTGGCCGACCCGCCCGCCGGGCTTGGGCGGGACTACCGGGCCGTGGCCGAGGCGTTCGGCGCGTCGGGCGAAGCGTCGGTGGCGGACTTCCTCAACGCGCACGAGCCCGAGTGGGCCGCCCTGCACCGCACCCTGGACAAGCCGGAGCGCCGCCTGGCCCTGGAGTCCCTGCTGACCTGGGAGGCCACCCGCCAGTACCGGCTCGCCTGCGTCCGGGCCACCCTGCCCTTCCACCCGCTCGTGGCGGGAGACGACGGCTGGCGGGCCCAGCTCGGACCGCCGGACGGCTGGCGTCATCTTCCCCGGCTGGACTACTACGCGGACCTGCCCCGGTTCTATCCCTGCGCGAAGATCAACTTCAACTGCACCAGCCGCCAGATGATCGGCGCGGTGAACCAGCGCGTCTTCGACGTCCCGGCCTGCGGGGGCTTCCTGCTCACCGACCACCGCGAGCAGATGGAGAATCTCTTCGACCCGGGCGCCGAGGTCGTGGCCTACCACTCGGCCGAGGAGATTCCGGACCTGGTCCGCTCCCTGCTCGCCGATGCGCCGCGCCGACGCCGCGTGGCCGAGGCCGCCCGACGCCGCATCCTGGCGGAGCACACATACGCCCGCCGGGTGGCCGCCCTGCTCGCGGTCATGCGCAACACCTTCACCGCCGCGCCCTAAGCCTCCGCCGCCCTCCGTTCCCCCTCTGCCCGCCGGACCGCCTTCCGCGTCCCGGATTCTTTTTTGTTAAGGAATCATTCTTAACATTTCGCTTCCAAAAAAAATCGTTAAGTCAGCCTAAAGTTTTCTCTGTTTACGACGATGATAAGGGCAACACGCGAGAGAAATGCCCGGAGAATACCAGGCCGGGCAGGAAACTCAGGCAAGGAAGCCGAACCACTTTCAAGGAGGAAATTATGGCTCTGGTTATCAACAACAACTTGATGGCGATGAACGCGTCCCGCAACTTGGGGAGCCACTTCAGCGCCCTGGAAACGTCGACCCGTCGCCTGTCCTCGGGTCTGCGCATCTCGCAAGCCTCGGACGACGCCGCCGGCCTGGCCGTCCGCGAGCTGATGCGCGCCGACGTCACCGCCCTGCAGCAGGGTATCCGTAACGCAAACGACGCCATCTCCCTCATCCAGACGGCTGACGGCGCTCTGGGCGTTATCGATGAAAAGCTGATCCGTATGAAGGAACTGGCCATGCAGGCCTCCACGGGTACCTACAGCTCCGACCAGCGTCTGATCATCGACTCCGAGTATCAGGCCATGGCTTCGGAAATCACCCGAATCGCCAACTCGACCGACTTCAACGGCATCTACCTGCTCAACGGCAACCTCTCCGACGCCACCCACTCCGGCAGCGGTCTGGTTTCCACCGGCAAGCTGAAGGTCCACTTCGGCACCGGCAACGACTCTGCGGAAGACTACTACTACATCCAGATCGACACTTCCACGGCCTCGGCCCTGGGCGTCGGCCTGGCCGCCGCTTCCGGCAACTCCGGGCGTTCCATCTCCACCCAGGCTCTGGCCCAGGCCTCCCTGTCCGCCCTTCAGGACGCCATCGTGTCCAAGGACAAGATCCGCGCCAACCTGGGCGCCCTCCAGAACCGTCTGGAAAACACCGTACAGGTCCTCGAAATCCAGGCCGAAAACGTCCAGGCTGCGGAATCCCGCATCTCCGACGTCGACGTGGCTACCGAGATGACCGAATTCGTCAAGAACCAGATCCTGACCCAGGCCGCGGTCTCGATGCTGTCCCAGGCGAACTCCCTGCCGAGGATGGCCCTGTCCCTCATCGGCGGCTAACGGTAGCGAAGTCGCACCGACCGTGCGCATGTGGCCGGGTTCCCGTGCGGGAACCCGGCCTTTTTTTTCCCCGGTCCGCCCCACTCCCGAGGTGGCACCAGGATTGCAAGCCTGATGGCGACCCATAGTGAATAGGGAAATTATTTCCACATAGGGAAAAGCCATGGCAGACTATACTTCCGGAGCAATCAACTTCACCGGGCTGGGCAACGGCACCGACTTCAACGACCTGATCGACGGGCTCATCCAGGTCGAACAGGGCCGTGTCACGCGCCTTGAGGAATGGAAGTCCTCCTGGGAGACGAAAAAGGAGCAGTTCAACGACCTGAACACCCAGCTCCTCTCCCTCAAGACGTCCCTGGAAGGCTTTGACACGGTCAACGAGTTCATGACCAAGACGGCCACCAGCGCCAATACCAACTACCTGACGGCCACGGCCAGCAGTGAGGCGATGGAGGCGTCGAACTCCATTGAAATCGGCCAGTTGGCTACCACGGACACGCACATCACCGCGTCCGGCACAAGCTCGCTCACCTCCGCCATCACCTCCACCGCCACCAGCTTCACCTTCTCCTACGCTGGCGAAACCCACACCATCAGCAACATCTCCGCAGGCACGACCCTGCAGGGCTTCGTCAACATCATCAACAACCACGCCGAAAGCCGGGGGGTCATCCGCGCCTCGACCATCTTCGACGGATCGGTCTACCACCTCCAGCTCAACGGGCTGGACCAGGGGGCGGACAACCAGCTCGTCATCTCCAGCGCGGGCGACATCATCTTCAACGCCTCGGACTTCAACGAGACCCAGAATGCGGTCAACTCGCAGATTCGGATCAACGGCTTCCCCTCGGCGGGCGGCGGCTGGATCGAGCGCTCCTCCAACGTGGTCAGCGACGTCATCGAGGGCGTGACCCTGAACCTCAAGGACACCACGATGGGCTCCACCGTCCAGGTCACGGTCGCGACCAACACGGACGACATCAAGGCCAACGTGGAGAAGTTCGTCAGCGCCGTGAACGTCATCCGCGCCCAGATTCAGGCCATCACCGACGTGGACGACGAGGGCAACGGCTCCGTCCTGACCGGCAACTACGGCGTGGACATCATTTCCCAGAACCTCAAGAACATCACCGCCGAACTGGGCATCGGATTCATCCCCTGGGACAAGGACACGTCCACGGGCGACCGCTATACCGGCCTCTCCCAGATCGGCATCAGCACGGACGCGGCAAACGGCTCCGCGACCTACGGCCTGCTGACCATCGACTACGACGCGCTGAACGAAGCCCTGAAGAACGACCCCGAGGCCGTAGCCCGGCTCTTCTCGGCGAAAAACGACGGCGAGAGCAGCTCCCCGGACTTCACCTTCCTCTCCCTGATCGAGGGGACGACCAAGCCGGGCATCTACAAGGTGGAGGTGGTCAGCGACGGCACCAAAATCGTCAGCGCCACCATCAACGGCGAGGAAGCCAAGGTCTCGGGCTGGGAAATCATGGCCAAGTCCGGCGACTCCCTGGGTATGTCCTTCCGCCTCGACAACACCGGGGCGGGCACCCACACGGGAGAAATCGCCGTGAGGATGGGCAAGACCGGCGAGATGATCGACGAGCTCAAGGACCTGACCCAGCCCTACAACGAATATACATACGAAGGCGGTCCCCTGGCGGTCCTGCAGAAGAACTACAAGACCATCATGGACAACATCGACTCAAAAATCACATTCGAACAAAACCGCATCGACAAGATGGAGCAGAACCTGAAACTCAAGTATGCGCGGCTGGACGCCCTTCTCGGGCAGTATGAACTCCAGCAGGGGCAGCTCGATTCCGCCATAACCCAGCTGTCGTCCTAGCGGCGCATGCAAGGAGGATAAGACATGGCCAACCCGGCACGGGCCTATCTCGCCACGCAGGTGGAAACGACTTCGCAGGGGGAGCTGCTGGTCATGCTCTATGAGGCGGCCATCAAGTTTCTCAAGCGGGCCAAGATCGAGATAGAAAACAAGGACTACGCCAAGAAGGGCATCTACATCTCCAAGGCCATGGCCATCATCCATGAGCTGACCGAGAGCCTGAACAAGGAAAAGGGCGGCAACATCACGCCCACCCTCCTGTCCCTCTACCAGTTCTGCACCATGCAACTGATCCAGGCCAACATCCGCCTGGACACCAAGCGAATCGACGACGTCATCCGGATTCTCGACGGCATCCGCTCGGCCTACGCCCAGATCGTCACCCAGGAAGATGGACGGAGCACGGCCGCCAACATCTCGGCCCAGGGCCAACTCCAGGCCCAGGCCAGCGCCCAGGCCGCCGTCACCCGGCAGGCCCAGGCCCCCGGCGAGGAACCGGGCGCGGCTCCGGCAGCGCCCCCCACGCCTCCCCCGGCCGCGCCGAAACCGGCGGGCCGCTACGGCCTCTCGGGCCTGTCCGGCATGGCCATGCGCAAGGGCGGCCTCGCCGCACCTCAAGGCGCACCCCAAATCGCACAGCCCGTGACCGCGCCGCCCGTGGCTCCGCCGCCGCCCGCGCCGCCCCGCACGGCCGCCCCGGCTCCGGAACAGGCGGCCCCGCCCCCCCCGGCCGCGCCCACGCCGCCCCCGGCAGCGCCGCAGCCGCCCATCCAGCCCAAGCTGCGCACCGCGTTCAACGCGGCCAAGTTCCGGGCCGCCAACGCCTACAACAGCAATTCCTGACCACCCGCCGGTCCGGCCCCGCCGGACCGGCTTTTCCTTTCCGTCCCGGGACCTGCCGGAGTTTACAAGACCCTGCGCTTGTGTCACCTTTCGCCCATGTCCAAGCCCCCCGTCCGCGTCCTGCACATCGCCAACTCCCTGGGCCCAGGCGGCACCGAAAAGGTGATGCAGCTCCTTGTCTCCCACCTGGACCGGACCCGATTCCTCCCGGCCGTGTACAGTCCGGAAGACGGCGTGCGCGCGGCCCAGATCCGCGCCCTCGGCGTGGAGACCCACGTGGGCGGCGACCTCCTCGCCGTGCTCGGCCGGTTCCGCCCGACGGTGGTCCACCTGCACCGGGCGGGCTGCCCCGAACCCGCCCTGCTCACCCCGGTCAAGCGGGCGGGCGTCCCGGTGGTGGTGGAGACCAACGTCTTCGGTCGGCACGACCCCAGCCCCCAGGCCAGGATCATCGACCGGACCCTGTTCGTCTCCCGCTTCTGCCTCAAGCGGTTCACGCAGGCCACCGGCCTCGCCGACCCCGGACGCTACGGGTTCCTCTACAACCCGGTGGACACCGACTTCTTCGCCCGCGCGGCCAGGCGGGACCGCGACTTCTCCCGGCCGGTCATCGGCCGCGTCTCCCGGCCCGATCCCGGCAAGTGGTCCCGGCTCGCCCTGGACATCCTGCCCATCCTGGCGCGGGAGCTGCCCGGCTTTCGCTGCCGCATCCTGGGCGGCATCCCCGAGGCGCGCGACTTCGTCCGGGAGCACGGGCTCGAACAATCCGTCGTCTTTCACGACCCGGTGGCCACGGACGCGGAGATCGCCGCGTTCCTGGACCGGGTCTCGCTCCTGGCCCACGCCAACGACACGGGCGAGTCCTTCGGCCTGGTCATCGCCGAGGCCATGGCCTGCGGCCTGCCCGTGGTCACCCACCCGGCGGCGGGCGACCGGGACAACGCCCAACTGGAGCTGGTGGACCACGGCGTCACCGGCCTGGTGACCGACAACGCCGCCGACTACGCTGCGGCCGTCAAACACCTGCTGACCCACCCGGACGAGGCCCGGCGCATGGGCGAGGCCGGGCGCGCCAAGGCCGCCCGCCTCTTCCGCGTCCAGGACATCGCCCGGCAACTCGAAGACATCTATCTGGAACTCCTCCGGAAAAAAGGAATACCCGCATGAGCCGCACCCTGATCCCCCACTACACCGACGCGGTCCTGGCCTTCGACATGACGGACGGGCCCGCGTCCGCTCCGGCCGCCGCCCCCACGGCCGACGAGGTGCGGACCTTCACCGACCGTACCCTATCCCTGTTCGCCAAGAGCGGCGCGTCGGTCCTGGTCCTCTTCGGCCTCGGCTCCGGCCGCTGCGCCCTGGCCCTGGCCGCCGGACTGCCGGAGGCGGCCCGGCTCGTGGTCTGCGAGACCGACACCGGGACGGCGCGGAAGTTCCTGGCCGCCCATCCCGAGTGGCGGGACGAGGACGGCCGGGCCCACCTGGCGGCCGACAGCTCGGCCTGGGCCCTGCTCTACCTCCTCGCCCTGTCCGGGGCCAATGCGGAGAACGGTTCCACAGCCCTCTGCCCGGACCTCGGCAAGGCGGACCGCGACCGCTACCGCGCCCTGCAACGGCGCTTCCTCCAGGCCCGGCCCCACCTGGCCCTGAACAGCTCCTACCTGAGCCATGTGGCCGTCCAGGCCCCGGACCTCAGCGTGGGGGCCATCCTCAGCCCTGACGAGCCGGAACTCGACACGTTCTTCGCCCAGTTCCCGGACTGGGTGCGCGAGGTGGTGGTGATCTGGGACGCCGAGACCGCGCCTGACCGCGAGTTCGCCTGCGCCGCGCCGGTGCGCCACCTGGCCCACCCCCTGGACGACTTCGCGACCCAGCGCAACCGCATGCTCGACGCCTGCCAGGGCGAGTGGGTGCTCTACCTGGACGGCGACGAGCGGTTCAGCGAGGACGTCTGGTCCCTGTTCACCGCCCTGATGCTCATCAAGCGGCTGGCCGGTTGCTATTTCCCGCGCATGACATTTTTCCCGGACGAGACGCGCTGCAAGGTCGGCTTCGGCCTGTGGCCCGACCTCCAGTTGCGGCTCTTCCGCCGCGAGCCGTCCGTCCGCTTCGAGCGGCCGGTGCACGAGCGGCTCATCGGGGTCGAAGGCCGGGTGGCCCTGGCCATGGACGCGCCCATCCTGCACTACAGCCGGCTGACCAAGTCGCCCGAGATGCTGGCCGCCAAGCTCAAGCGATTCGACGCGGCGGGCGCGGGCCGGGTCACCCACCGGCTCAACGACGACTATCCTACCCTGGAACGGGCCCGTTTCGACGAGGCGTCATTCCTCGCCGGAGCCCTCCAGGTACTCCTGCTGGAGGAAAACCCGGCCTGAACCCGGTGCACCATTTGCGCAACGCTTGATTACGACGTACATATCGTATAGGCACACATCACGATAACTCCGAATCCTTCAAGGATTGACGATGCAAATAATCTGCCCCGAATGCCAGTTCGCCCGCGAGGTGGACGAGACCAAGATTCCGCCCCGGTCACAGGTAGCCACCTGCCCGAAATGCCACACAAAATTCAAGTTCCGCGAGCTGCCTGACGAAGAGCCCGCCGACGAGCCCCAGGCCCGGCCGGAGCCGCGTCCCGAGCCCGGCCCCGATCCGAGGCAGGCAGCTCCGCAGCCCCAGGCCCCCGGCCAGGACGAAGACGCGGAAAAACCCGCGGCTTCCGGGCCCCGGCAGGGCCCCCTGCTCTCCCCGCAGACCCGACGCCCCGCGCCTGAACCGGCCTCCCGCCCGGCCCCGCGCCCGACGCCGAAGCAGGACCCCGAGTCCGCCTTTCCCAACCTGCCCGATCCCGAGGAGACCTCCCAGGACGGACTGTGGGACAGGCTGGGCCGCATGACCCCGCCCGAAAAGCCGACTTCCGCACCCAGGGAAGCCGCGCCCCGGTCGACCGCACCGACCCCGCCGCCCTCCGCCCCGGCGGACCAGGAGCCCATTCCCGGCTGGACCGGCGAATTCAATGACGATTTTCCCGACCCCATGCTCACCGACGGCAACACCGGAAACGAACCGGAAGAGCCCATGCAGGTGCCGCCGCCCTTCGAGCAACTGGACCGCTACGGCTTCTTTCACGGCCTGTTCCTGACCATCAAGCTCATCCTGCTCTCTCCGAGGCTCTTCTTCTCGGTCATGCCGGTGGGCGGCGGGCTGGCCAAGCCGCTGACCTTCACCATCCTGGTGACCATGATCCAGAGCTTCGCCCAGTACATCTGGGGGCTGGCCGGGCTCTCGACCTCGGTCTCGGCCGAGGACGCCACCTTCTCCGGCATGAGCGCCACCATGACCGCCCTGGCCATGCTCCTGCTCCTGCCCGCGTTCATCACCGTGGCCCAGTTCGTGCTCACGGGCATCTACCACGTCCTGCTCGTCCTCATGCGGGGCGACAACCGGGGGTTCGAGGGCACCTTCCGCGCCCTTGTCTACTCCAACGCACCCATCGTCCTCGGCATCTTTCCCATGCCCTTCCGGTCCCTGGAGATCGGCTGGATGTTCTTCGTCGCGGCCTGGGGGCTGGTCCTGACCATCCTCGGCCTCAAGCTCATCCACCGCACCTCCTTCGCCAAGGTCGTGCCCGTGGCCATCATTCCGCTCCTGCTGGGCATGATCGCCGCCCTCTACCTCTACCAGGGGCAGCTCGCCACCATCTAGCGGAGACGGCATGTTCAAGTGGCTGAAGAAGAAAAAGGAGGCCTGGGACGCCAAGAGGAAGCTGGCCCGCCAGATCGACCCCCGCCAGTTCAAGCGGATGGCCGGGGAGATCCGCGACCTGGCCCTGCTGGCGGCCCAGCTCAGCCCGGACGGCAAGGACATCCGCCAACTCATCCGCAACGTCATCACCGAGATGGACCGCCTCTCCGAACTGGCGGACAAGCCGGAGTTCCGCCGCCTGTCCACGGGCAAGCGCCTCCTGCTCCGCCAGGGGCTCCTCGAATCACGGGAGCAACTCCTCGAATCCATCGAATCCGCGCCCGCGCCCACCCATACCATGCAGTAAGGCCCGGCACGGTACTTGCTTTTTTATCGGCACACGCGCCGGGAGCGTCGCCGAAGTGGCGGCCCGCCCCGGCCGGGCTCAACATCCAGCCGGTGAACGCCATGAAAAAAGCAATACTTCTCGCCGCATTGCTCGCCCTCAGCGCCTGCGGCCACGTCGACCTCTCCATCACGGACCAGACCAAGGTCTACTCCGACTCACCCGTCAGGAAATCGTCGCTCCAGGTGGCCGTACACCCCCGGGGCCGGCAGTTCCGCCCCCTGACCGCCTATTTCCATCCCTTCGTCATCCAGCAGCCCAACAGCGACTATGAACAGATCGCCGACGCCTTCGCCGAGATATTCCGCAACGCCTGGATGGAGGACGAGCTCTTCACGGTCATGGAGTTCCAGCCCGGCACCCGCTACGAAGGCCTGAACACGGCCCTGGAGACCGCCCGGCGGCGCGGGGCCGACCTGCTCGTGCTGGGCCAGGTGCCCTACTTCTATGCTGGCAACACCGTTGACGACACCGCCGTCACCATCCGCATCAACATCTACGCCACGGGCTCCGGCGACCTCATCTGGTCCATGATCCAGTCCGGCCGCATCGAGGACAGGCTGCCCGACGACTACATCTATTTCCGCCACGAATACCGGCTGCCCCAGGGCGCCTTCGACAAGATCATCCGGTCCATCGCCAAGGATATGGCCGTGCCCCTCAAGTCCTGGCTGCCCGACCCGAGCGCGAACTACCGGTTCGCGGACAACGCGGGCGACGTGAAGGCAGCCCTGGCCCCGACCACCGCAGCGGACGACATCAAGGCCAGGGAAAAGGACCTGCCCAGGGAAGGAACCCCGCCCAAGCCCACGGACCGGGACGACGCACGGGACGACGCGCGCCCCCAGATCAACGGCGTGAACCTGGACATCCAGTTCGACTTCGACAAGGCCTCCATCCGGCCCGACTCCCTGCACCTGGTGGACGCCGTGGGCGAGGCCCTGCACACGCCCGACCTCGCGGGCAAGAAGATCATCATCGCCGGGCACACCGACGACAAGGGCGACGCCGCGTACAACCTCGCCCTGTCCAAAAAGCGCGCCGACGCGGTCAAGGACTACCTGGTCCGCACCTGGTCCATCGCGCCCGAGCTCATCGAAACCGCGGGCTACGGCAAGAGCCGCCCCATCTCCACCGGCGCCTCCGACGCCGACCGCGAGCGCAACCGCCGGGTCGAAATCCGCCTCGCCGAATAGGGCGGTTGACTTCCTGATAATTATTCTTATTATTCCGCAAGGAACGCAGGGGGCCGATTCCGGCCCCCTTTTTTCGTCTTTTACACCCGCTCCGTTGTGTGATACGCCAAAGGCCTTCATCACCCAAGAGAGGAACCATTCATGATAGGCATTTCCAAATTGTACTGCGGCGCCGTGGAGCCGTCCGACGCCCTGCGCTACGGACGCGAGTCCGGGCAATTGCCCTCCCACCTGCTGCAATTTTCCAAGGATAAGAAACCCGTGGTGGTCTGGAACATGACCCAGCGGTGCAACCTGAAGTGCGTCCACTGCTACGCCCACGCTATCGATCCCAAGGACCACGTGGACCCCATCTCCACCGACCAGGCCAAGATGATGATCGACGACCTCGCCAAGTTCGGCGCGCCGGTCATGCTCTTCTCCGGCGGCGAGCCCCTGGTGCGCGAGGACCTGGTCGAGCTGGCCAAGTACGCCACCACCCAGGGCATGCGCGCGGTCATCTCCACCAACGGCACGCTCATCACCAAGAACAAGGCCAAGGAACTCAAGGAAGTCGGCCTGTCCTACGTGGGCATCTCCCTGGACGGCGCCGAGACGGTCCACGACCAGTTCCGGGGCGTCAAGGGCGCGTACAAGCAGGCCCTCAAGGGCGTCGAGAACTGTATGGCCGAGGGCCTCAAGGTCGGCCTCAGGTTCACCATCAACAAGCGCAACGCCCAGGAAATCCCCCACCTCTTCGACGTCCTGGAGGAGATGGAGGTTCCCCGCATCTGTTTCTATCACCTGGTCTACTCCGGCCGGGGCTCCCAACTGGTCAAGGAGGATCTCGACCACGCCGAGACCCGCGCCGTCGTCGATCTCATCATGGACCGCACCCGCGCGCTCTTTGACAAGGGGAAGCCCAAGGAGGTCCTGACCGTGGACAACCACGCCGACGGCCCCTACGTCTACTACCGAATGCTCAAGGAAGACCCGAAGCGCGCCGCCGACATCCTCGAACTGCTCAAGATGAACGAGGGCAACTCCTCGGGCCGGGGCATCGGCTGCATCTCCTGGGACGGCCAGGTTCACGCCGACCAGTTCATGCGCCACCACACCTTCGGCAACGTGCTTGAGCGCCCGTTCTCCGAGATCTGGACCGACCCGGAAATCGAGCTGCTCCACAAGCTCAAGGACAAGCGCCCGCACGTCAAGGGCCGCTGCGCCACCTGCCGCTTCCTGAACATCTGCGGCGGCAACTTCCGCGCCCGCGCCGAGGCCGTCTACGACGACTTCTGGGCCCCGGACCCCGCCTGCTACCTCACCGACGAAGAAATCAGCGGCGAACCGCTGTAAGCGAGGTTCGCCTCCGGCGGCCGGGGGAAGGGGAGAGGGAAACCCTTTGAAAAGGGTTCTCCCTCTC
>NZ_JAQUWN010000009.1 GCF_028692895.1 Pseudodesulfovibrio sp. | reverse complement strand
CGGGATGGAGACGATGGCGTCCACGGACACGCCCGCCACATGCAGCCCTGTCCGGGGAACAAGACGGATACGGAACGGGCGTGACGATGCGGGGAAGCTACGACAAGGCCTGGTCATGGAGCCCCCCCGCATTGTGAACCCCCATCCTCGATGGCTGCTGTCACCCGTTACGCATCTGGCTACCGGAACGGGTGAAAGCCTGTCGACGACGCCGGACGGCCCTTGCCATTTGCAGTGGCTTCAATTAGTAGCCATAAGATGTGATCATTAAATAATTCATAAGCCATATCGACAGGTAACGCATGCCGTATACGTATACTATCCACGAGGAAGAGGACTTCCTCAACGTTATAGTCACGGGATCGACGGAATCCGCAGTCGAAACCGCAAGATTCGCGACCCAACTTGGCACCGAAGCTCAAAAACGCGCCAGAACGCATATCCTGCTTGACGAAACCGGCTTCGAACCCTTGCTTGACCAGTTCGACATCTACAATTTTTCCGAAAAGCTGTCGGTCCAGTTCCCGGCGCTGGGCCTGAAAATCGCGGTTCTCCACCGCGAGGAAAGGCGAAAATTCTATACCTGTGCGGAGACCTTTCTTCGGAACCGGTCCATCAACTACCGAGTATTTCAGGACAGGACGGAAGCCCTGAAGTGGCTGCGGGCCTGAACGTCCCGGCCGGTGAAGGGGATAACCGACAAAAAAGCCTTGAATCCGCATCAGCAGGATTCAAGGCTGTTTCGTTCGGTGGCGGAGAGGAGAGGATTTGAACCTCCGATTGAGTTCCCCCAATACACGCTTTCCAGGCGTGCTCCTTAAGCCGGGCTCGGACACCTCTCCGCGTCGAGAGGGTGTAACTACCCAAAATAGAGCCGCATGGCAAGTGAAAAATGGACGAAACTTCCCCTTATGCGAGAGGCAGTTGCAGGCTGCCGCGAAACTCGTCCAGGCTCTTGGCCCCGATCTCGGTCAGCAGCGCCTCCATCTGGTCCACCAGGTTGAAGGCGAAGTCCGGCCGCAGGAAGTTGGCCGTACCCACCTGGACCGCCTGGGCCCCCACCAGCAGGAACTCCAGGGCGTCCTCGGCCGAGGCTATGCCGCCGATGCCCACCACCGGGATGTCCACGCTGCGCACCACCTGGTGCACGCACCGGAGCGCCACCGGCTTGATGGCCGGGCCGGAAAGCCCCGCGATGACGTTGGCGATGCGCGGTCGGCGCGTCCGGATGTCCACGGCCATGCCCGAGAGCGTGTTGATGAGCGAGAGCGCGTCCGCCCCGCCGTCGGCCGCCGCACGGGCGCAAACCGTGATGTCCGTGACGTTGGGCGAGAGCTTGACCATGACCGGCTTGCTCCCGGCCCGCTTCTTGACCGCCTCGGTGACCCTGGCGATCTGGGCCGGGTCCTGGCCGAAGGCCACGCCGCCCTCCTTGACGTTGGGGCAGGAGACGTTGACCTCCAGCGCGGCAACGCCCTCCTCGGCCGCGAGCACCCCGGCCAGTTCGCCGAACTCGGCCGCGTCGCAGGCGTAGAGGTTGGCCAGCACGGCCACGTCCCGCCATGGCAGGGACGGCAGGATCTGGGTCACGAAGTGCTCCACCCCCGGATTCTGGATGCCGATGGCGTTGAGCATGCCGCACGGCGTCTCGGCGATGCGCGGCATGGGGTTGCCCTCTCGCGGCTTGAGCGAAAGGCCCTTGGCCACGATGCCGCCGAGCTTCTTGAGGTCGCCGTAGGGCGCGAATTCCAGGCCGAAGCCGAAGGTGCCGGAGGCGGTCATGACCGGGTTCTTGAGATTGAGGCCGCCGAAAGAAACGTGCATATCCATGTTCATGCTCCCCCTAAAACTCCACCTTGTCGGCCCAGAACACCGGGCCGCGCGTGCAGACCTGGACGTGATGCCCGGCCGAATCCTTGGTCACGCACCCCAGGCACGCGCCCACGCCGCAGCCCATCCTGTTCTCCAGCGAGACCTGCGCCCGCGCCCCGTACTCCTTGGCGAACCGCTGCACGGTGCGCATGAAGGGCGTGGGTCCGCAGGCCAGGACCAGACCGCCCTTCTCCGCATACTCGCGGATCAGCCCGCCCATGGCGTCGATGATGGCCTGGAGATCGGTGGAGGTCTTCTCCAACATGCAGTCCGCGCACACGTCCGCGGCGATGATGTCGTAGGGATAGCATTCGAGCGGAACGCGGTGGGCCAGGAAGAGCCGCACGTTGCCGGGGTGCGGATGACGCTCGACATATCCGCGAAACGGGGCTATGCCGATCCCTCCCGCAAGGAGCAGCGTGGGGGCATCCGGCTCCATGGCGAAGGAATTGCCGAGCGGCCCCCAGACGGCCACCTCGTCGCCGGGCCGCAGGGCCGCGATGCGAGCCGTGCCCCGCCCCGATTTCTGGATGAAGACCGTCAGCGAGGTCTCGTCCGCCGTATAGATGGAAAACGGGCGGCCCCAGACCAGGTCCAGGGGCCAGGCGACGGGCCGGACCATGACGAACTGGCCGGGACGCCACTCGTCCCAATCCGGATATTCCAGCGTTATCTCGTAAAATTCGTCCGGCCTTTCCTGTTGACCAACCGGGGCGACTTTCAATACCTTAACATTCCGACAATTCCGCAGGGACATGGCACGACCTTATGAGTAACAGGCATATTCCAGAAATCATGGCTCCGGCCGGGGACTCCGCGTCCTACCTCGCCGCCGTCGCCGCAGGTGCGGACGCCGTCTACGTGGGGCTGAAGCATTTCTCGGCCCGCATGCAGGCCACCAACTTCTCTATCAGCGAGCTTGCCCGGCTGGCAAGCCTGGGCCGCGATCACGGCACCCGGACCTACGTGACCATGAACACCCTGGTCAAGCCCGGGGACGTGGAGGCGGCCGGAAGGCTGGTGGACAGGCTGCAACGCTCGGTGCGCCCCTTCGCCCTCATCGTCCAGGACCTGGCCATGATCGAACTCGCGCGCCAGGCGGGCTACGAGGGCGAGATTCACCTCTCCACCCTGGCCAACCTGAGCCACCCGGCCGGGCTGGAGATCGCGGCCAGGCTGGGGGTCAACCGCGTGGTCGTGCCCCGCGAGCTGAACCTGGACGAGGTCAAGCTCATGACCGAGGCCTGCCCCAAGGGGCTGGACCTGGAGATATTCGTCCATGGCGCGCTCTGCCACTGCGTCTCGGGCCGCTGCTACTGGTCCAGCTACATGGGCGGCAAGTCCGGCCTGCGCGGCCGCTGCGTGCAGCCCTGCCGCCGCCTTTACCGCCAGGGCAACCAGCCGCCCCGCCGCCTCTTTTCCTGCACCGACCTCTCCCTCGACGTCCTGACCAAGCCCCTGCTCTCCATGCCGAGGATCACCGCCTGGAAGATCGAGGGGCGCAAAAAGGGGCCGCACTACGTCTACTACACGGTGCGCGCCTACCAAATGCTGCGCGACAACCCGAACGACGCCCAGGCCAAGAAGGCGGCCACCGACCTGCTCGACCAGGCCCTGGGCCGCCCGTCCGGCCATGCCGTCTTCCTGCCCCAGCGGGTCTTTCAGCCCGTGCAGCCCGACGCCGAGACCAGCTCCGGCCGGTTCATCGGCGAAATCAAGCGGGCCGGGGCCAAGCTCTATTTCGAGCCGCGCGAGCCCCTGGAGCCCGGCGACCTGGTCCGCGTGGGCTACGAAGACCAGCCCGGCCACCGCACCGTGCCCATCCGCCGACGCGTGCCCAAGCGCGGCCGCCTGGACATCCCGGGCAAAGGCCCGGCCCTGCCCACCGGCACCAAGGTCTTTCTGGTGGACCGCCGCGAACCCGAGCTGACCAGGATGATCCGGGACCTGGAGGGCGAGCTGGAGCTCTTCCCCCTGCCCGAGGCCGGGGAATCGACCTTCGCCGTGCGCTGGCCCCAGGCCGCGCCCACCCGGCAGGTCCGGACCGAGAACGTCACCCTGTTCCGCACCCCGCCCACCGGGCGCATCGGCGGCAAGGGGGCCTTCTGGCTGGAGCGCGCGGTCCTGGGCAAGCTGCCGTCGGCCATGGTCTCCCGCGCCCAGTGGTGGCTGCCCCCGGTCATCTGGCCGGACGAGGACAAAAAGTACCGCGCCCTGCTCAAGGAGGCCGCCAAGAAGGGCGCGCGCGAATTCGTCATCAACAGCCCGTGGCAGGCCGCCTACTTCACCGACCGCAAGGACGCCGTCCTGGTGGCCGGACCGTTCTGCAACCTCTCCAACCGGCTGGGCCTGGACGTCATGAAGACCCTGGGCTGCTCCTCGGCCATCGTCAGCCCGGAGCTGTCCGAGGAGGACGCCCGCGAGCTGGCCCAGAACCCGCCCCTGCCGCTGGGGCTGGTCATCAAGGGGCTGTGGCCCTTCGGCATCGCCCGTTTTCTCTCCGAGGCCGTGCGCCAGGAGGAACCGGTCAAGAGCCCCATGAACGAGGTCGCCTTCGTCCGCCGCTGGGGCCAGAACAACTGGATCTACCCGGGCTGGGAGCTGGACCTCAACGACGAGTTCAAGGAGATCGTACGCATGGGCTACAAGACCATGGTCACCATCCTGGAGCCGTGGCCCAAGGCCGTGCCGAGGCCGAAACGGACCAGCACCTTCAACTGGAAGATCAAACTGCTTTAAAGCAATCCGCCGCAAACGAAACGGCCGCCGGGACATCTCCCGGCGGCCGTTTTTCATTGCGTGAGTCTTCCCCGCCCTAGAGCAGGATGTTGCCGACCATGTAGGTCACGGCCTTGCCCGCGATCTTGACCCGGTCGCCCAGGTCCTCGCAGTCGAGCACGCCGCCCCGGCGGGAGGCCTGGTAGGCCTGGAGCGTCCGCCGCCCCAGCCGGGCGGACCAGAACGGGACCAGGGTGCAGTGGGCCGAGCCAGTGACCGGGTCCTCGGGAATGCCCTGCTCGGGCACGAAGGTCCGGGAGACGAAATCGAAATCCAGGCCGGGGGCCGTGCAGATCAGGCACATGCCGTCCAGCCGGGAGACCAGGCGGAAGTCCGGGGCCAGGCCGCGCACCTCCTCCTCGCGCTCGAACACGGCCATCATGTCCCGTTCGCCCATGAACAGCTCGGCGGGCCTGGCGCCCAGCGCCTTGGTCACCCGCTCGGTGACCTGGATGGGCCGCACGGGCCAGGACGGGAAGTCCATGGAATAGCGGTCGCCCTCGCGGTCCACGAACAGGCGGCCCGAGCGGGTCTCGAAGACCACGGCCGGGTCGGTGTAGCCGAGGTGGCGGTAGAGGACGTGGGCGCTGGCCAGGGTGCCGTGGCCGCAGAGGTCCACCTCGGACTCGGGCGTGAACCACCGAAGCTCGAAATACTCCCCCTTGCGCACGAAGAAGGCGGTCTCGGGCAGGTTGTTCTCGCCTGCGATGCGCCGCATCAGGTCGTCGGAAAGCCATTCGAACAGCGGCACCACGGCCGCCGGGTTGCCGCCGAAGACCTCGTCGGCAAAGGCGTCCACCTGGTAGATGTCAAGCTCCATGGCCCTTTCCTCCGGCTAGAAGGTCTGCTTGAACAAATCATCCTGCGACACCGGGGCCTCGCCGGTCCCGCCGCCGCTCCCGGCCATCTCCGTGGGTTCCGTCCCCACCTTGAAGGGCAGGAAGAACTCCTCGCGGGACGAGGAGGAGGCGAGCTTGCCGGTATTGGCGTCCACCCTGACCATAACAATTCCCGGCGGCTGGGTGAAGTCCTGATACGGATAATCCTCCTCTACCACCTTGCGGTAGTCCACCCAGATGGGGCTGGCCGCGCGCGAGCCGGTTTCCCACTTGCCCATGGGCTTCAGTTCGTCGAAGCCCACGTACACGCCGGTCAGCAGGTACGGGGCGTAGCCCATGAACCAGGCGTCCTGCTCGTTGTTGGAGGTGCCGGTCTTGCCCGCAATGGGACGGCCGAGGATCTTGGCCCTCCAGCCGGTGCCCTGCTGGACCACCTGCTTCATGAGCGTGGCCATGATGAAGGAGGTCTGCGGGCTGATGGCGTCCACGGTCTCGGGCACCGAGGCGTAGAGGTCCTCGCCCCAGGCCGAGCGCACCGAGAGCACGGTGCGCGGCTTGATGTAGGAGCCGCCGCGCGCAAAGGTGGTGTACGCCTCGCACAGGTTCATCAGCGAGACCACGGCCGAACCGAGGGACACGGACAGGTCGTGGGGGAAGTCGGACTCCAGGCCCATGGCCTCGGCCCGCTCGATGATCTTGCTGATGCCGAGCTTCTGGGCGATGCGGATGGTCACCAGGTTCTTGGACTTGACCAGCGCGGTCCGCAGCAGGGTCGGGCCGTCGAAGGTTCCCTCGAAGTTCTCGGGCCGCCAGAGCTTGCCCTGGGAATCGTCGGCATAGACGATGGGCGCGTCCAGGATGACCGAGGCCGGGGTGAACCCGTTGTCGAGAGCCGCCGAGTAGACGATGGGTTTGAAGGCGGAGCCGGGCTGCCGCCGGGCCTGGGTGGCGCGGTTGAACTGGCTGCGTGCAAAGGAATAGCCGCCCACCAGGGCCACGACCTCGCCGGTGTCCGGCTTGACCGAGACCAATGCGCCCTCGACCAGGGGCTCGCGCTCCAGGTCCAGGGTCCAGACGCCCTCGGGATTCTCCGGGGCCTTGGACACGGTGACCCAGACCACGTCTCCCGGCTTGAGAATCTTACGCGCGTCGTCGGGGTCGGACACGTCCTCGTGGCTCCGCTTCGAGTCCGGGGTGCGCACCCACCACATGGCCTTGACGGGGATGATGCCGTTGTATCTGCCGAACCGGACGTAGGCCTGGCCCTTGTCCACCTTGGAGACCCAGGCCTTCATGAGCTGGTCCTTCTCCAGGATGTTCGCGGTGTCCTGGGGGCCTTCGGCCAGCACCGGGGCCACGTCGCCGGGATTGACGTGCCCGGCCGGGCCCAGCCAGCCCCTGCGCTGGGCCGAGTCGAGCAGCCCGCGCCGGAGCGCCTTCTCGGCCGCGGCCTGGTGCTTGAGGTCGCAGGGCGTGGTCACGGTCAGGCCGCCGGTGTAGACCGCCTCCTCGCCGAATTTCTCGATGAGCCAGCGCCGGACCTCCTCCAGATAGTAGGCGCCCACCTGCCACGACGGGTCGGGCATGGACTCCAGCTTGACGTCCTCCTGGAGGGCGGCCTGATACTGTTCCTCGGTGATCCAGGCCAGGGAGCGCATCTGCTCCAGGACGTAGCGCTGGCGCTGCTTGGCCTGCTCCCAGCTCTTGTAGGGATTGTAGCGGCTGGGGGCCTGGGGCAGCCCGGCGAGCATGGCCGCCTCGGCGATGGACAGGTCCTTGGCGTGTTTGGCGAAATAGGTGCGGGCCGCCGCTTCCACGCCGTAGGAGTGCGCGCCCAGGAAGATCTGGTTGAGGTAGATGGTGAGAATCTCGTCCTTGGTCAGATAATTTTCCAGGCGGAAGGCGAGGATCGCCTCCTTGAGCTTGCGCTCGTAGCTGCGCTCGGACGTGAGCAGCAGGCGCTTGATGATCTGCTGGGTGATGGTGGAGCCGCCCTGGCGGGTATGCCCGGCGCGCAGGTTGGCCACGAAGGCGCGGGCGATGGCGGTCAGGTCCACGCCGTCGTGCTGGTAGAAACTCGCGTCCTCGGCGGCCAGGAAGGCCTTGGGAATCCACTCGCACATCTGGTCGAGCGTCACCAGGAACCGCTTTTCCTTGTAGAAATAGCCCAGGACCTGATTGTTCTCGGCATAGACCGTGGTCACCAGGGGCGGGTTGTAGTCCGTTATCTTCTTGAAGCCGGGCAGGTCCTTGGACGCCCATTGATAAAGGCCATAGGCCGCGCCGATGCCGAGCACGGCGCAGACGAGAAAGACGACGAGCAGTATCTTCAATGCTTTCATGAGACTCAGAATCCTTTGTTGACCCTGGACGCGCCCTTGGCGGGCGGCAGTCCCCAGACGAGCCGGAGCCGACCGTAAAGATCCTTTACGGTCGCCCGGTTGGTGTCAAGGGCGTGGTACATCTGCCCGAGCGAGCGCGACTCGCGCCGCGCCAGGCAGGTGGTGGAATCGAAGACGATGACTTCCGAACCGGCCATCCACAGCGGATAAAGGCGGCAGAAATAAGGGCGCACCTCGCGGGGAACCTCGCACCCCAGGGGGCCGAGGAAACGGCATGCGCCCATGGAGTCCACGGCCAGCCGGAAATGTTCCTTGCCCTCGGGAAACAGCGCGCGCACCTCGTCCTCCTCGCCGGGGAAGAGCCGGCAGGCGAACTTGATGAATGCGGGGGAGTTGGGCGACAGGGCGAAGCCGCCGGTGTAGGGGACGTGCTCCTGGATGCGCTCCTTCTCCATCTGGGAGAGGGGGAAGCAGAAGTCCTCCTGGCCGATGGCGATACGGCAGCAGGTGGGCCCCAACTGGGAACACCGGCGGCAAACGTCGGAATCGTCGGTCCGGGTCGGCGTCATGCGTTCACCCGCCGCTATCCGGCGCTTCCCTCGTTGTGGCCGTTCGAGAATTTGAGCGCCCCCTTGCCGAGCAGGTCGTGCAGGTGGACCATGCCCGCCAGCTCGCCGTTGTCCCGGACCACGGGCAGCACGGTGATCTGGTTGTGCTCCATGATGTCGAGGACGCGGGCCGAGGTCTCGCCCGCCGTGGCCCGCTTGGGCGAGGCGGTCATGACCTCGGTCACGGGCCGGCTGGTGTCGAAGGGGCCGCAGCAGACCTCTCGGCGCACGTCGCCGTCGGAAAGCACGCCCCTGAGGACGTTGGTCCCGTCCACAATGGCCACCAGGCCGAGTCCGCCCGCGTTGAGCACCTTGAGGGCGTCGGCGAAGGACACGGAGTCCGCCACCACGGGCAGGCCGTCGGTGTGCATCAGCGAGTCCACGCTGGCCGCCAGGCGCTGGCCCAGGGAGCCGCCCGGATGGAACTTGCGGAAGGCCTCCTTGTCAAAGGACTTCCACTCCATCAGGCAGACGGCCAGGGCGTCGCCCACGGCCAATTGGGCCGTGGTGCTGGAGGTGGGGGCCAGCCCCATGGGGCAGGCCTCGCGCGGGACCTTGACCTGGATGGTCAGGTCCGCGAGCTGGGCCATGGCCGAGGCCGTGTTGGAGGTCATGGCGATGACCGGGGCCCCCAGCGACCTGAGCGTCGGGATGATGTTGTTGACCTCGTCGGTGCCGCCGGAGTTGGAGATGGCCAGGATGACGTCCTCGCTGCGAAGCATCCCCATGTCCCCGTGCGCCCCCTCCACCGGGTGGAGGAAGAAGGACGGGGTGCCCGTGGAGGACAGGGTGGCCGCGATCTTGCGTCCCACCAGCCCGGACTTGCCCACGCCGGTGACCACCACCCTCCCCTTGCATTCGGCCATCAGAGTCAGGGCGCGGACAAAGGGGTCGTCCAACTGCCCGCGCACGGCCAGCAGCCCTTCGGCCTCGATGTCGAGCACCTCGCGGGCGAGCTTGAGCCAATCGGTTGCGGTCTTGCTCATGCGGGCCCCCTAGCAGAACTCCTTGATGATGCCGGGCGCGGCCTCCAGGCAGTTCTTGCCCAGGCGGTCGGAAAGCGGGATCGGATACTTGCCGTCAAAGCAGGCCAGACACCAGGCGTCGTCGGCCGTAACCGAGTCGAGCAGACCGGGAATGGTCAGGTAATGCAGGGACTCGATGCCCAGGAAGCGCGCGATGTCGTCCTCGCTGTGGGCGGCGGCGATGAGCTCGCCCTTGCTCGAAAAGTCGATGCCGTAGAAACAGGGAAAGCGGATGGCCGGACAACTGACCCGCAGGTGAATCTCCCGCGCGCCCAGCTCGCGCAGCTTCTTGACGCGCGCCCGAATGGTCGTGCCGCGCACGATGGAGTCCTCCACGATGATGATGCGCTTGCCTTTGACCATGGATTTCACAGGGTTGAGCTTCACGCGCACCGAGAAGTCGCGCATGTCCTGCGAGGGCTGGATGAAGGTCCGGCCCACGTAGTGGTTGCGGATCATGGCCAGCTCCAGGGGCACGCCCGAGACCTGGGAATAGCCCACGGCCGCGTAGTTGCCGGAGTCCGGGAACGGCATGACGAAGTCCGCGTCCACCGGGGCTTCCTCGGCCAGCTTGGCGCCCATGGCCTTGCGCCGCTCGTAGACCACGTCGCCGAAGATGTTCGAATCCGGACGGGCGAAATAGATCAGCTCGAAGATGCACTGGCGGCGCGGCTGCGGCTCGCAGTAGCGGCGGCTGGTCATCTTGTTCTTGTGGATGACGATCATCTCGCCCGGCTCCACGGGACGGACGTACTCGGCCTCGATCAGGTCGAAGGCGCAGGTCTCGGTGGCGAAGACGTAGCGGTCGCCCACCCGCCCGAGGCCCAGGGGGCGCACCCCGTACGGGTCCTTGATGGCGATGAGCTTGTCGTTGGCCAGGATGAGCAGGGAGAAGGCGCCGCGCACCTTGTTGCACGCCTTGGCGATGGCCTCCTCGATGTCGCCGGACCCGTTCAGGTACTTGATGATGAGGTGGGCCAGGACCTCTGTGTCCATGGTCGTCTGGAAGATGGACCCGCTGGCCTCCAGCTCGGAGCGCAACTCGTAGGTGTTGACCAGGTTGCCGTTGTGGGCCACGGCCAGGCGCAGGTTGCCGTGCCGGACCAGAAACGGCTGGGCGTTGCGGATGAGCGACGCGCCGGTGGTGGAGTAACGGATGTGGCCGATGGCGATCTCGCCCTTGAGTTCCTTGCCCAGGTGCCGTTCGTTGAAGACGTCGGCCACCAGCCCCATGCCCTTCTGCTCGCGGATCTTCTCGCCGTCCCAGGTGACGATGCCCGCGGACTCCTGTCCGCGATGCTGCTGGGCATAGAGGCCGAAGTAGGTCATGCGCGCGGCCTCCTTGTGGCCGTACACGCCGAACAATCCGCAATACTCTTTTTTCATTCCGATTCCCGTCCAGCGGCTAATCGCCGTAGTACTTTTGCAGGCTCTCCACCTTGAGCCCGGTCTGTTTCGATTCATGGATGGCCTGGACCACCGCCCGCGCGCCCGACACCGTGGTGGTATACGGAATGTCGTACAGGAGCGCGTTCTGGCGGATGACCTTGGCGTCGCCCACGGTCTTCTTGCCCGAGGGCGTGTTGATGACCAGATGGATGTCGCCGTTCTTGATGTGGTCCACCACGTGGGGGCGCTGGCCCTCGTGGACCTTGTGCACCCGGGTCACGGGCACGTCCTTTTCCTCCAGAAAATCGGCCGTGCCGCCCGTGGCCATGACCTTGAAGCCCATGTCCACGAAATCCTTGGCCACCAGCACCAGCTTCGCCTTGTCCCAATCGTTGGCCGAGATGAAGACGTTGCCGGACCTCGGCAGCTTCTGCCCCGCCGCCAACTGGGACTTCATGTAGGCCAGCCCGAAGCTCGGGTCGATGCCCATGACCTCGCCGGTGGAGCGCATCTCGGGGCCGAGCAGCACGTCCACGTTGGGGAAACGGGTGAACGGGAACACGGACTCCTTGACCGAGACGTGCCCGCGCTTGCGCAGGGCCCAGGGCTTCAGGTCCTTCAGCTTCTCGCCCAGCATGACCCGCGTGGCCAGCTTGGCCAGCGGCACGCCGGTGGCCTTGGACACGAAGGGCACGGTCCGCGACGCGCGCGGGTTGACCTCGATGATGTAGACCTCGCCGTCCTTGATGGCGAACTGGACGTTCATCAGGCCGACCACGCACAGTTCCTTGGCCATGGCGACGGTCTGGCGCTCGATCTCGCGCACCAGCTCGGCGCTCAGGCTGTAGGGCGGCAGCACGGACGCGGAGTCGCCGGAGTGGATGCCCGCCTCCTCGATGTGCTCCATGACGCCGCCGATGTAGACGTCCTCGCCGTCGGCCAGGGCGTCCACGTCCACCTCCACGGCGTTCTCCAGGAACTTGTCGATGAGGGTCGGGTGCTCGGGCGAGACCCGGGCCGACTCGCGGAAGTACTGTTCGAACTCGTCCATGGAGTAGACGATGTCCATGCCGCGTCCGCCGAGCACGTAGGACGGCCTGAGCACCAGCGGGAAGCCGATCTTCTCGGCCACCTCGCGGGCCTCGACCATGGACATGGCCGTGCCGTTGGGCGGCTGCCTGAGGTGCAGCTTGTTCAGGAACTGCTTGAACCGCTCGCGGTCCTCGGCGCGGTCGATGGCGTCCGGGCTGGTGCCGATGAGCGGCACGCCCGCGTTCATCAGCCGGACCGCGAGGTTGAGCGGGGTCTGGCCGCCGAACTGGACGATGACGCCGTCGGGCTTCTCGAACTCGATGATGTTCATCACGTCCTCGAAGGTCAGCGGCTCGAAATAGAGCTTGTCGGACGTGTCGTAGTCGGTGGACACGGTCTCGGGGTTGGAGTTGACCATGATGGACTGCACGCCCAGCTCCTTCAGGGTGAAGGAGGAGTGGCAGCAGCAGTAGTCGAACTCGATGCCCTGGCCGATCCGGTTGGGGCCGCCGCCCAGGATGACGACCTTCTTGACGTCGTCGCGCGTGTTCTCCACCCCGGTCTCGTAGGTGGAGTAATAGTACGGGGTATAGGCCTCGAACTCGGCCGCGCAGGTGTCCACCAGGTAGTAGGTCGGCACGACGCCCAGGTCCTTGCGCATGGAGCGGACGGCGCTCTCGCTCGTCTTCCACATGGCGGCCAGTTGCGGGTCGGAATAGCCGTACTCCTTGGCCTTGCGCAGCATCCCGGCCATGCCGGGGGTCTCCGCGTCCACGCCCTCGCGCTTGCCGAAGTCGATGAGCGTGCGCTCCATCTCCAGGATGTCGGCGAACTGGCGCAGGAACCACCGGTCGATCATGGTGGCCTCGTGAATCTCGTCCTCGGTCATGCCGCAGCGGATGGCGTTCCGGAGCGCAAAGATGCGCTGGGAGTTGGGCCGCCTGAGCAGACGCAGGATCTCGCTCTTGTCGATGTCGCAGGTCTGGAACCGCTCGCCCAGGCCGGAGTGGCCGGTTTCGAGCGAGCGCAGGCCCTTCTGGAGCGCCTCCTTGAAGGTGCGGCCGATGGCCATGGTCTCGCCCACGGACTTCATGGCCGTGGTCAGGTAGTCCTCGGTGCCGGGGAACTTCTCGAAGGTGAATCTGGGTATCTTGACCACGCAGTAGTCGATGGCCGGCTCGAAGGAGGCCATGGTCTCGCGGGTGATGTCGTTGGGAATCTCGTCCAGGGTGTAGCCCACGGCCAGCTTGGCCGCGATCTTGGCGATGGGGAACCCGGTGGCCTTGGAGGCCAGGGCCGAGGAGCGGGACACGCGCGGGTTCATCTCGATGATGATGAGCTCGCCGTCCTCGGGGTTGACCGCGAACTGGACGTTGGAGCCGCCGGTCTCGACGCCGATCTCGCGCATGACGGCCAGGGAGGCGTCGCGGAGCTTCTGGTACTCGTCGTCGGTCAGGGTCTGGGCCGGGGCCACGGTGACGGAGTCGCCGGTGTGCACGCCCATGGGGTCCAGGTTCTCGATGGAGCAGATGATGACGCAGTTGTCCTTCTTGTCGCGCATGACCTCCAGCTCGAATTCCTTCCAGCCGAGGATGGAGCGCTCCAGCATGATCTCATGCTTCATGGACAGGGCCAGGCCGTTGGAGCAGATCTGCTCCAGCTCCTCCATGTTGTAGGCCACGCCGCCGCCGGAGCCGCCCAGGGTGTAGGCGGGCCGGACGATGATCGGGAAGGGAATCTTCTGCCCCCACTCGCGCACGTCGTCCATGGAGCGGCAGATGCCGGACTCGGGCATGTGCAGGCCGATGTTCTTCATGGCCGCGCGGAACTCCTCGCGGCTCTCGGCCTTGTTGATGACGTCGATGTCGGCCCCGATGAGCTCGACGTTGAACTTGTCCAGCACGCCCATCTCGGCCACGGCCAGGGCGGTGTTGAGGCCCGTCTGTCCCCCCAAAGTTGGCAAAAGAGCGTCGGGACGCTCTTTTTCGATGATCTTCGCCACGGTTTCCGGGGTGATCGGTTCTATGTAGGTGGCGTCGGCCAGCTCCGGATCGGTCATGATCGAGGCCGGGTTGGAGTTGACCAGGACGACCTCGTACCCCTCCTCCTTGAGCGCCTTGAGCGCCTGGGTGCCGGAGTAGTCGAACTCGCAGGCCTGGCCGATGACGATCGGACCGGACCCGATCAACATGATCTTCTTGATGTCTGTGCGTTTGGGCATGTTTTATGGAACGAGTTAAGGTTACGGCATCTTTTCAGGTCGGATAACGTGCTGAAAGCAACGGACTGGCCGGGCGACGCCGCCACCCGCCGGACAAGCTGTTTACATAGCGGCATCCGGTCCTAAAGGCAATGCAAAAGAGGGCCAGGAACCGGCCCGGCCCGAAGCGGCGGGCATCGCTTTCCCCCGCCCGTCCGGCGGCGCACCGGACAAACCGACGATATTGAATCCCGGATGTCCCCTCCCCCACATTCTCGGCATCGCCCCACATTCCCCATTGACACCGTCGATGTTGAATCTTATTTTCAATTTCACGACCTTTGAGGGAGAATATGACCAAGAAGCCTTTGACATCATTTCCGGAAGGGACCGTGGTCCGCATCGCCGACATCGACGGCGGGCGAGGCGCGCGCTCCCGTATGCTCGCCATGGGACTCACCCCCGGCTGCCCCGTTGAGGTGCTCCGGGGCGGCCCCGCCGGCTGCCGCGTCCGCGTCCGGGGTTCGGACGTGGTCCTGTGCTGCGGCCTGGCCGCCAAGATCCTGGCCGTGGAAAACGACTCGCCCGAAGGGCCGCACTGCACCTGCTGCCACGGGTCCCGCGCCCGGGCGTCCTGATCGCCTCGACCTTTCGCCACGGAAAAAGCCGCCCCATTGGAGCGGCTTTTCGCATTTCAGGGCCGCAAATCTTCCGTCAGCGGGCGGGAACAGCCCTCCCCTCGGCCTCCAGCACCAGCCGGACGCCCCGCACGTCGCCTCCGCTCTCCAGCCAGGAGCGCAGCAGGCGGCGGTTGCGCATGACCACCGGGTGGGGCCAGCCGTAGTCGGCCTGGATGAGCAGCCCGGCGGCCACGTCCGGGTAGTGGCGGGCAGCGCTCAGGCAGGCCAGCAGGTTCAGGCACAGCTCGTTGGCCGGAAAGCGCAGGGTCATGGCCTTGCCCAGCGGGCGCATCACGTCCCCGTAGCGGCGGGCGTTGAAATAGGCCACGGCCAGGTCGAACTGGACCGCGTGCAGGCCGGGCAGCTCCCCGGCCACAGCCTCGCGCTCGGCCACGGTGTAGGCGGCGTGCCCCGCCTCCTTCTCCCCGTCGGAGGGGACGAAGGCGTAATCGAACCCGAAACCGCGCAGCCGGGGGATCTCCTCCGCGGCGGGTTCGCCGTCGCGGGAGACCACCACGCGCTGGCACCCGGCCAGCCGCATGGCGCGCAGGAGTTCGCGGCCGGGCACGTCGGCCAGGCGGGCGCTCCAGAGCAGGTTGACCCGCTCCCGCAGGAGTCGGCACAGGTTCAGTCCCCGCGCCTCGTCGGCGAAAAACGCCGGGTCCGCGAAATGCGCGCAGCGGAGGTCGGCCCCGGCCAGTGCGGCCACGGCCCGCTCCACGCTCCCGTCACCGGTCCAGCGGACCGTGCGGGCAAACGGATCGTCCGCCGGTCCCGTTTTCCCCTCGGGTCCGGCCAGTGCGAAATTCCTTTGCATGTTCCACCCCGGACCGTCCGTTTTTTGGCGCTCGGACCGGTCCGCACGAGAATTTGCAAGGAGCCTGCCAACGGCAAAGCCATCCGGGACGCGAAAGGCCCCCCGCTGCCCGACGGCCCTCCTCCCGCGTGCGCTGCGGCTCAATAGGAGGGAAACGCCTCGGTTTCCGGGTCGAGCAGCAGCCGTGCGCCCCGGACGCCTCCCCCGCCCTCCATCCAGGAGCGGACCAGGCGGCGGTTGCGCAGGGCCACGGGGTGGGGCGAGGCGGGCCCGGACGGGACGGTCTTTCCGGCGGCCACCTCCGGATACTGCGCAGCCCCCTTCAGGCAGGCGAGCAGGTGCAGGGTCAGTTCGCCGGCCGGGAAGCCGAGACGCACGGCCTTGGCCAGCGGCTCGGCGGCCTTGTCGTAGAGGCCCGCGTTGAAGCAGGCCGCGGCCAGGTCGAACTGAACCGCGTGCACGCCGGGCAGTTGCGCGGCCACGGCCTCCAGCTCGGCCACGGTGTAGCCGTCCTGCCAGGACCCCAGGACCGAGCCGTCGGGCCGCACGAAAACGTACTCGAACCCGTACAGCCGGGCCTGCTCCCGGAACTCGACCAGGACGTCGTCCTCCACGGCGGCCACGATGCGGCGGCACCCGGCCATGCGCATGACCCGCAGCCGCCCGCCGCCGAACTCGCCGCTCATCCGCGCGCTCCAGAGGATGTTGATCTTCCGCTCGCGCAGCATCACGCAGAGCTGGAGGCACTTCGCCGGGTCGGCAAACAATGCCGGGTCCTCGAAGTGGACGAAGCGGGCCTCGCCGCCCGCCAGCTCGGCGATGATCTTCGGCACGTCCCGCCCGTCGATCCAGCGGATGGTGGGTGCGGAAGGAGCCACGGCCTGTTCCGGCTCCTGACGCGGGCCGGGAATTGCAAACGTGATCGGCATGATTTCCCCTCGGACCGTCCCTTTGTTGGCGCGGAACGTGTCCATGCGGGGCAAAATGCAAGCCCGCTGCCGGGCGACGATTGGAACCCGTCAAGAAATCATAAGAATTCCAAAGAAGCTAAGGCCGCCGTTTATGTCGGGACAACGGGCGTCCGTGCCGTCGACGGGCGCAAAAAAGGCCGCCCCCGAAGGAGCGGCCCCGATGTTCGTCTGCTGTCGCGCCTAGCTGACCTTGCTGCCGGGTTCGACCCCGGCGGTGGGGGTGAGCAGTTGCAGGCCGTCGCCGCTCTTGACCGCCAGGATCATGCCCTGGGATACCTGCTTGCGCAGCTTGCGCGGCTTGAGGTTGGCCACGATGACCACCTGGCGGCCCACCAGATCCTCGGGCTGGAAGAAATCGGCGATGCCCGCCACGACCTGGCGCGGCTCGCCCTCGCCAACGTCCACGCGGACCAGGAGCAGCCGGTCGGCCTCGGGGTGTTTCTCCGCCTCCTTCACCGTGCCCACGCGCAGGTCGAGCTTCTGGAAGTCCTCGAACTCGATGGCCGGAATCGCCTCGGCCGGAGCGGCCGGAGCGGCCTCCTCGGGCTTGGCTTTCTCCGCCTTGGCCTTGGCGGGCTTCTTGGCCTTTTTGGGGGCCTCGGGCTCGGGAGCGGCCTCGGGCAGCTCCACGCGCGGGAAGAGATTGGAGGTCTCGGCCACGGTGTGGCCGGATTCCAGCAGCCCCCACACGTCCAGCTCCTTGGGCAGGTTGACCTTGGCGGGGTCGAAGGAGATGCCGAGTTGGGCGAGCATCTTCTCGCTCGCCTCGGGCATGACCGGCCAGAGGTGCACCGCGATCTTGCGCATGTTTTCGAGCAGCACGTAGATCACGGTCTTGAGGCGGCCGGTGTTCTTCTCCTTGAACAGGGTCCAGGGCGCGGTGGCGTCGATGTACTTGTTCAGGCCGCGCACCAGTTCCCACAGCCCTTCCAGGCCGCGCGAGAATTTGAAGTCCGAGAAGTTCTCCTGGAAGGCCTCCATGGCCTGCTGGCCGAGCTTCTTGATCTCGGCGTCCACGATGTCCTCCACGTCCGGCCGGGGGATCTTGCCCTCGAAGTACTTGTGGGTCATGGACAGGGTGCGGTTGAACAGGTTGCCCAGGTCGTTGGCCAGCTCGGCGTTGAGGCGGCCCACCAGGGCCTCCTCGGAGAAGCTCGAATCCTGGCCGAAGGACATGTCGCGCAGCAGAAAATAGCGGAAGGCGTCCAGGCCGTAGGTGTCCTTCATGGCCAGCGGCTCGATGACGTTGCCGATGGACTTGGACATCTTGGTGTCCTTGACCAGCCAGTAGCCGTGGACGTTGAGGGACTGGTAGGGCTCGATGCCCGCGGCCTTGAGCATGGTAGGCCAGAACACGGCGTGGGGCTTGAGGATGTCCTTGGCCACCAGGTGGTTGGCGTGGGGCCAGAACTGGGCGAACTTGTCGCCGTCCGGGTAGCCCAGGGCGGAGACGTAGTTGATGAGCGCGTCGAACCAGACGTATGTGACGTAGTCCTTGTCGAAGGGCAGCTCGATGCCCCAGGTCAGGCGGGACTTGGGCCGGGAGATGCACAGGTCCTCCAGCTCGCCGGATTCCAGCAGGCTCAGGACCTCGTTCTTATAGCTCTCGGGACGGATGAAGTCCGGATTTTTCCTGATGTGGTCCCGGAGCCAGTCCTGATACTTGGACATGCGGAAGAAGTAGTTCTTCTCCGCGATGTACTCGGGCACGGTCTGGTGGTCCGGGCACTTGCCGTCCACCAGCTCCTTCTCGGTGTAGAACCGCTCGCAGCCGAAGCAGTAGTGGCCGCCGTACTCGCCGAAATAGATGTCGCCCGCGTCGAAGACCTTCTGGAGGATCTCCTGGACCACCTTGACGTGGCGGGGCTCCGTGGTGCGGATGAAGTCATTGTTCGAGATGTGCATCTCGGGCAGCAGATCGCGGAACCGGGCGCTGATGGCGTCCACGTATTCCTGGGGCGACTGCCCGTTGGCCTCGGCGGCCTTGACGATCTTGTCGCCGTGTTCATCCGTTCCCGTCAGAAAATACGTTTCCGCGCCCATGAGCTTGTGAAACCGGGTGACGGCATCCGCCACCGTCGTGGTATACGCGTGTCCCAGGTGGGGTTTCGCGTTGACGTAGTATATGGGCGTGGTGATGTAAAACCTGTCCAAACCGAACTCTCCTTGCCGGGTGGTCCACCCCGGTCCATTTACTTCCTCGGCGGTTTGCGCCGACGCCTGCGCGGGCGGCGCGCCTTCCTGGACCTGTCGTCGTCCCCCTCGTCCGCGGGACGGGCGGAACGGCCCTTTCGGGAATCCTGCTCCTGCAGGTCGTCCCGGTCATCAACATCCGGCGCATCGACCGGGTCCCCTTCGTATTCGTCCTCGGCGTCGATCCACGCCTCGGACGATTCGATTTCCCTGGCCGGTTCCGGAGCCATGGCACGCCGCCCTCCCCTGCGCATGCGCTGCGACTGGGCGCGGACCTCGGCCATGGCCTCCTCGTTGGGCGGCTTGTTAACTATTTCATTCCATTCGTCAATGGAAACCTCCCGCTCGTCAAAGTTCTCCATGAGCACGGACAGCGACTTCTTGAAGAAGTTGGAGCGCAGCACCTTCACCGGCCCGATGGCGGTGGTGTACTTCTTGCCCACGCGCGGACACATGCGGTGGAACTCCTCGTACCCCTTCTGCTCGAAGCTGAGGCAGCAGAGCAGGCGGCCGCAGATGCCTGAAATCTTTGTCGGATTCAGGAAGAGATTCTGCTCCTTGGCCATCTTGATGGTCACGGGCACAAACTTGCGCATGAACCGGCGGCAGCAGCACATCTGGCCGCAGTTGCCGATGGCCCCGAGCATCTGGGTCTCGTGGCGCACGCCGATCTGCCGCAGCTCGATGCGGGTGCGGTATTCACGAACCAGATCCTTGATGAGCTCGCGGAAGTCGATCCGGCCGGGCGCGGTGAAGTAGAAGATCATCTTGGAGCGGTCGAAAAAGACCTCCACGTCCACCAGCTTCATGCCCAGCTTGAGCCGGGACACGCACTTGCGGCAAAAGGTGAAGGCGTCCCTCGACAGGGCCTCGTTCTCGGCCACGGACTCCAGGTCCTTCTCGTTGGCCAGGCGATAGATGGGCTTGTAGCCCTCCTCGTCGTCCGTATCCACTTCCAGCGGCGCCTGGCGGGTGAGGATGACCTTGCCAAGCCCCATGCCCTGGTCCGTCTTGACGATGACGTGCTGCCCTTCCCGAACCACGAAGGCTCCGGAAGCGAAGTAATACACCTGCCCGTAATCGTTGAATTTAACACCGAGTATTTGGCTCATTTTCGGTTATCCCGCATATGCAGACCCCCGCCGGGCGGGGGGGAGAAAGTGTCGCAAAAAAAAAGAACATATTAGAAAACCGCGCCAGGGGCAAATGGCGTGAGCGCAAGCAAGCCGGACAGGAACCCCGCGGGTCGCCGTCCGGCCTTCCGGATGCAATGGGCGGTGCGGCTAGATCAGCCCGAGGCTCTTCACCTCGCCCAGGAGCTTGTCCTCGTCGATGGGTTTGACCAGGTAGGAGGTGGCTCCCCCCAGGAAAAAGGCGTCGTGGGTCTCCTGCTCGTCGTCGAGCATGGTGGTGACCACCACCTTGACCTCGGACTGCATGGGTACGTCGCACTCCTTCTCGATGGCCCGGATCTCGCGCAGGGCCTGCTGGCCGTCCAGCTCGGGCATGAGCAGATCGAGACAGATCAGGTGGTAGGGCTCGCCCTGCATGAGCGCCCGGCGGAAGGCCTCGATGGCTTCCTCGCCGTTGACGGCGATGTCGCAGTGGGCCACCGACCTGAGAATTTCATGGATCATGTTCCGGCTGTAAAAATCGTCATCCACGATCAACGCTTTCATCGCATCCTCCACCTGTCATTTTCCATACCCCCTCCGGCCGCGACTTGGCAAACGCATTGTCGCTTCCGGGGGACCGGCGCCAGGCCGCCGTCACACCTCCACGGTTTCCCCTTCCCGCGCCATGTCGAATCGCACCCGACGGTCCGCCCACTCCCGTTTCAGCCGGTCGAGGATCGCGTCCACCTCGGCGTCCGTCCGGGTGGTCTCGTGATGGGTCAGGTACACTCGTCCCACCCCGGCCTCCTCGGCCAGGGCGAGCGCCCGTTCGAAGGTGGAATGGCCCCAGCCCCGCCGGGTGGCGTATTCCTCCTCGGTGTACTGCGCATCGATGATGAAGGCGTCCACGCCCCGCAGAAATTCCGTGATGGCCCGGTTGCGCTCGTCCACGATCTTGCCGTAGTCCGCATAGTCCTCGTCGCCGGGCTCGTAAATATTATAGAACGGCTCGTGGTCGCCGGTGAAGAACAGCGTCTTGCCGTCGCAGGCCACCTTGAAGCCGAAATCCATGGCCGGGTGGTTCATGAGCATGTTGGACACCGTGGCGAAACCGAGGTCCACGACCTGGCCGTCGCGCAGGGTCTCGTAGTCGATGTCGGCCAGGAGTTCGGCCGCGCGGACCGGAAAGTGCGGATACTCCATCTGCTTGGTCAGCACAGCCTCGATGCCGGTCATGGTCAGGGGATCGGGCGGGCCGTAGATGGTGATCCGGTTGCCGGGCACGAACAGCGGCACGAAGAACGGCAGCCCCTGGATGTGGTCCCAGTGGGTGTGGGAAATGAAGACGTGACAGTCGATGGGCATCCGCCGGGCCTCGTCCAGGCCGAGTTCACGGATGCCGGTTCCGGCGTCCAGGACGAGGAGCCCGCCCGCGTCGGACCGGACCTCGATGCAGGTGGTGTTGCCGCCGTACCGGACGGTGTCCGGCCCCGGCGCGGGCAGCGACCCCCGCGTGCCGCGAAACCTGAAGCGCATCTAGGAGGCCTCCCCGAGCTTGATGAAAATCCGGGCATGCTCCACCTCTTCGTCCAGGGTGGGCATCTCCTTGATGAGCCCCTCCAGGTCGAGGGCGAAGCGCGCCTCGACGCCGGGAGGCAACGGCGTGGACGAAAAATCACCGGCCGCGCCAAAGGCGAGCTTCTTGCTGATCTGGTTGGCGGCGAACACGCAGTCCACCAGTTGGGAGCGGCCGCCCTCGCCCACATCGTGGTGGCGCTCGATGGCATTGCGCAGCGGTCCGGGCAGGTTCCACTTCTCGGCCAGGAGCGCGCCGATGTCCGCATGGGTGGCCCCCAGGGACTCGGCCTCGGCCTCGTGCAGGGGGGAGTTGTCCTCGGCCGCGCGGGCCAGGGCCTGCTGGAATTCGACGGGCATGTACAGGGCGAAGACCACCTTGCCGATGTCGTGCAGCAGCCCGGCCGCGAAATAGTCCGCCGCCTCGTCGCGCGAGACGCCGAGCATGGAGCCGAGCATCCGGGTGGCCGTGGCCACGGCCAGGGAATGGAGCCAGAAGGCCCCCATGTCCAGCCCGGCCACGTTGGCCTTCGGAATGGCCCCCACGGCGGCCAGCCCGAGGGCCACGTTCTTGAGGGTGTTCAGCCCGAGGTAGACCGAGGCGTGGTTGATGGACGTGATCTCCCGCGCCAGGCCGAAATAGGCAGAGTTGACCAGGCGGAGAATCTTGAGGGTGAAGACGGGATCGCGCTTGATGACCTCCACCAGCTCCTTCTGCGGGCAGTTGATGTCCGAGGCGAGCTTGAGGACCTGATGCACGCTCTTGGGAAAGGCGGGCATCTTCTCGACGGCGGTCAACAGCTTTTTCTTGACGTCCTGCATCGGTCACACGGTGGGATAAAGGTGCTGGGGCCCCGAGACGCCAGGCCTGTCCGCCTCGGGTCATACCTTTCGCCTTATTGCAGGAATAGACGAATTTGGCAAGCGGGTTACGGCCGGAAGACGCGCAATGTCAGGCGATTGTCGGCATCCCAGACCGCGGAGACCGCCCCGTGCGTCGCGGTGTCGCACACCGGCGCGCCCACGCTCCCCATGACCTCGGCGTGCGGAAAGCCGTAGCGGTTGAGGTAGCCGGTGGAGCACAAGGCAGCCTCGGGCGCGACCCGCCGGTACAGCTCGGGCGACCGGCTCGTCCGGCTGCCGTGGTGCGGCAGGACCAGGACCTCGGCCGAGACGTTCCCGCCCGGAGCGAGAAACGCGCCCTCCCCTTCCCGCTCCACGTCGCCCGGCAGCAGGGCCAGCCCCTTGCCCCGGCGGACCAGACGCAGGACCAAGGACCGCTCGTTGGCGCGGGCGGAGCCGAAATCCGGGGCCGGATGCAGCACATCGAGAACCGTGTCGCCATCCAGGCGCACCGAATCCCCGGCGGCCAGGGGCTCGGGGACGATCCCACGGCCGGCCAGGACGCGGGCCATGCGTTCGCCGGTCAGTCCGCGCGGCAGCATCCCGTTGGTATAAAAGGCATTGGTCCGAAACCGGGAGAGGATGAACGGCAGGCCGTGGCTGTGGTCCACGTCCGGATGGCTCATGAATACGCCCTCGATCCGGGGCGGCCGCCCCCAGGCCAGGGCGGGCCCGACCACCGCCTCGCCCAGGTCGAACCGGGCGAAGCCCCCGCCGCCGTCCACCAGCCAGCGGCGGCCGCCGGGCGCGGCGATGAGCGCGGACTGCCCCTGCCCCACGTCCAGCAGGGTCAGGGTGACGCGGTCCCGGCTGTCCTGTCCCATGACCCACAGGTGCGGCGCGGCCAGCAGGAGCAGCCCTAGCCCGGCCAGCCCGAGGCGGACGTCCCGCCGGGCCCGGCCCACGGCCGCCAGGACCAGGAGCAGCGCGAACCCGAGCATCTCCGGCCACAGGGGACGGAGCGCGGCCAGGACCGGGGTCAGCCCGGCCGAGGACGCGGCTCCGAGAAACGCGATGAGCCCGTCGGCGCAGGCGGCGGCCAGATGCAGGAGCGCGCCCCCGGCCGGGGCGGTCCCCGGCAGAGCCGAAAGGGCCATGCCCGCGAGGCTCAGGGGCATGACCGCGCAGCCCAGGACCGGCAGCCAAAGCAGGTTGAGCAGAAAATCCGGGCTGAAGGAGCCGAAATACCAGGTGGTCAGGGGCAGCAGCGCCAGGATGGCGCTCAGCGACACGGCCAGCACGCCCCAGGCCCAGCGGAGAGGCCTGAGCCAGCCCCGCCCGCCGGTCCCGGGCAGGCGGTTCAGCCGGGGCAGCAGCAGGCCGATCCCGGCCACTGCCGTTGCGGACATCTCCAGGCTGAGGTCGTAGACGGACAGAGGCGCAACCAGGATGATGGCCGCCAGGGCGAAGAAGAGGCCGTCCAGGAGGACGCGGGAGCGCCCCTGCCAGAGCAGGACGCCCCAGGCCCCGAACATGACCGCCGCGCGCAGCAGGGAGGCTGACGGCTGGCCGAGCCAGGCGTAGCCCAGCACCAGGGGCGCGGCCAGGAGCACGCCCAGCTTCGGGCGCGGCACGGTCAGGAGCAGCCCCGGCCACAACCGGCCGACCAGCCAGGCCAGGCCGAACCCGATGGCGGCCACGAAGCCCACGTGCAGGCCGGACAAGGCCAGGGTGTGGGCCAGCCCGGCGCTGCGGGTCATGTCCAGGAGGTCGTCGCCAAGGGCGGAGCGGTCGCCGGTGGCCAGGGCGCGGACCATGCCCCCGCCCGGCGTGTCGGGAACTCCGGCGGCCACGCCCGCGCGCAGCCGATGCTTGAGGGCGTGGAGTGGGCCGTTCGGCGGCGCTCCCCAGGCAAGGACCGCGTTCCCAGACGGCCAGCCGCGCCAGAGCACGCCCTGCCGCCGCCAGTACCAGGCGTAGTCCCACGAACCGGGGTTGCCGAAGCTGCGCACCGGGACCACGCGGAAGGCTGCGACGTCCAGGGTCTGCCCCGGTTCGGGAGCGGTGTCGGGATAGCGCCAGTTCCAGGCCAGTTCACCGGGGAGCGCGACCTCCTCTCCGTCCACGCGGCAGCGCAGGTCGCGCAGGACCACGCGCAGCCGGTGATCGCTCAGGGGCTCGGCCCGGTCCACCACGGCGGAAAGCCCGACGGGACGGCGCGTCTCCATCCAGGCCGGGACCGGCGCGGGGGCCGGCGCGCGCTGGGCGGCGTAACCGTAGCCGAAGGCGAAACAGACGGCGAAGGCCAGGAGCGGCAGCCGGTGCGCCCGGCCGCGCAGGGTCGCGTCGGCCAGCAGGAGCACGGCCAGCGCGCCGAGGGAGGGGGCGGAAAAACGCAGGGCCAGGACGCCCAGGACAAAGGCGAGAAACAGGCTCTGCCACGGCAGCAGCCCGGCGGCGGGACGCGCGGGGCGGTGCACGCGGCGTTCGGTCACGGGTGCTTCCCCTGCCCGCTAGGCGCTCTTGGCCAGTCCCTGCTGCATCATGATCTTGAACACGGTCTCCATGAACTTGCCGGAGACCACGTCCGGCAGGGGAAAGTGCGGCAGGCTCTCGGTCCCCATGGAGCCGGTGTAGGCGAACCATATCTCGGCGGAAATCTTGTCCAGGGCCGGGGTCAGCATCTCGCGCCACAGGACGTCGCCGCCGGCCTCCTCCAGCCCGAAGGTCCGGCACTGAAGCGGGCGGCAGTCGAAGAGGCGGCACCGCCCTGCCTCAAGCAGGGGACAGACGGTCCCGGCCTCGGACAGGCAGTACTCGGTGTTCTCCCCGGCCTCGCCCAGGTCGTGCACGGCTTGGCGCTCCTTGAGGGCGACATCCACGGCCCGCTCGATGAGGGCCACGCGGGCGTCGCTGTCCAGGACCTTGTTGATGGAGTGGGTCAGGTGCACGGCCTCCACCAGGGTAAGCCGGACCGGCGTGGAGCAGCACTGGACGTTGTCCAGGCCGCACGCCCTGCCCTTGAGGGAGTCGCCCATGCGCTCGTTGGCGCGCTGGACGAGCTCTGCGTAGTCGTTGAAGAACGGCGAAAGGTCCACCAGCCGCTTGAACTCCAGTGACGGCTCGCGCACGGTCAGCCGACCGGACTGCTTGCCGTAGTTGCGCACCGTGCGCCACTGGACGAAGTTGGCGGGCTTGCTCTTGAGCTTCTTGAGGGCGCGCCCGGCCAGCTTGTGGCCCAGCCCGCGCCGCAGGAGGTAGGCGTTGAGCACCGTGCCGGTGCGGCCGATGCCGTGGCGGCAGTGGATGAGCACCTTCTTGCCCAGGTAGATGGCCTCGTCCAGCCAGGACAGGGCCTTTTCCAGCTCGATGAGGCTCGGGGCCTCCTCGTCGTTGAGCGGCAGGTAGTGCACCTCGAACCCGGCGTCCGCCTCGATCTCGTGCAGGTCGCAGAACTCGCCGCACAGGTTGAGGATGGCGTCCACGCCCTGGGCGCGGATGGCGTCGAGCTGGGGATAGCTCATGGGCGCCTGGCCCACGCCGAGCTGGTCCGTGACCCAGGTCACCTGGTAGGCGGGCTTATCCTTGCACAGCATCATCTGTTCTCCGCTTCCGTCATGAACCGCTCCACCTCGGCCTCCACCTGATCCTCGTCGTCCATGCGCATGTCCATGAGCCGGGTCACGGCCATCAGGTAGCCCAGGCGGGCCAGCAGCCGCCGGGTCTCGTTCTCGCTCATGCGCCCGACCTTGGCGTCGATCATGTCGCCCCGGGTGGCGGTTTCGAACCCGTACCGCTCCAGCACGCGCTGAATGAACAGAAGGCGCAGCAGCCGCTGGTCGAACCCGGCCCCGCCGCCCTTGAAGCGGAAGTTGATGTAGTTGGCCCCGTCGTCCGGCCCGCAGATGGAGTCCACCACCGAGAAGTGGTAGCCGAAGCGGATCATCAGGTGGAGGTAGTCCTCGCTGATGAGGCCGTAGCTGGCGAGGAGCTTGGAGTCGAAGCTGAAGATGCCGCCGGACATCTTGTCGAACTCCTCCCAGTCCATGTGGGTCAGGGTGTTGGGCCATTTGACCCGGCCGTCCGAAAGCCCGTACCAAAGGGCCCACATGGGGCGGCTCTTGATGTCCGCCGCCTCCACCAGCTTGCCGTCTGCCGCGGTGGGGAAGAGGCCCTCGCCCAGATCCAGGAGATACATGACCAGCGGCAGGTGGGTCTTGAGCCGCCGGGCCGCGCCCATGCCGCGCCCCTTGCGGTCCACCAGGGAGAACATCTCGCCCACGCTCTTCTCATGGCAGAACCGGACCACGTCGTGCATGGACCGGCATCCCTCGGGGGTGAAGTTGTCGGCCCTCGGGTCGGTCAGGTTGAGCCTGACCGTCAGCGGCACGACCTTCTCATACTGCTTGAGCACCCGGCCCGAGACCCGCCCGCCCTCGCGGGAGCGGGTCAGGATGGACTCCATGCATCCGTCGTGGATGGTGCCGGTGGAGCCGTCCACCGTGACCAGCCTGCCGGGGGCCAGCGGCGGGTCCAGCTCGCCCACCAGCACAGGCACGCCGTACTCGCGGGCCACGGAGGCGAAATGGCTGGCCCGGCTGCCCGTACGCGAGATGACCCCGCTCATGTTGCCGATGAAGGTCAAAAGCGACGGTTTGAGGGTGGGCGTGACCACCACCGCGCCGTCCGGGATGCGGGCGATCTCCGCGCCGGTGGGGGCGTAGTAGATCTCGCCGCAGCCCGCGCCAGCCGAGGCGCGCTCGAACCCCTCGGCCAGGGGAACGGCCGCCACCGGGGCGTGCTCCTCGGCCGCCTTGTCCCGCTCCAGTTGGAGGGGCCGCGTCTGGAGGATGAAGAGGCGGCCGGTGACATCCTCGGCCCACTCGATGTCCTGGGGGCCGCCCAGAGCCTTCTCCAGCTTCATGGCCAGCCGCCCCAGTTCGCACAGGGTCGTCTCACTCGGCAGCCCGCCTTCGTCCGGGGTGCATCCCTCGGCCAGTCGGGGCTCGACCTCGCGGGTCAGCACGGCCTTGGCGGGCGAGGCCGAGCCGTCCACCAGCCGGTCGCCCAGGCCGCGCACGCCGTAGACGCCGATGGCGTCCCGGCCGTGGCAGTCCGGGTCCATGGAATAGACCACGCCCGCGTTGTCGGCGTCCACCATGGGGATGACCAGGATGGCCATGGCCGTGTCCGCGTCCGTCAGGCCGTTGGAGATGCGGTAGGACACGGCGCGCGGACAATACTTGCCAGCCAGCACGCGCTTGTACGCCTCCAGCACGTCGTTGGGCTGAACGTTCAGCTCGCTGGCGTACTGCCCGGCGAACGAGATTTCGCCGTCCTCGGCCAGGGCGCTGGAGCGCACGGCGATAAGGGCGTCGTCGTCCTCGATGATCTCGGACACGGCGAAGCGGATGCCCCGGGCTATTTCCTCGGGCACCTCGGCGGCCAGGATCAGCTCCTGCATCTCGGCGGTCAGCCCGGCCAGGAGATTCCGGTCGCCCACCACCATCTGCCGGAGGCGGCTTTCGATTTCCGCGCCCAGCTCGTTGTAGTCCACCAGGTAGTTGAAGGCGTTGGCCGTGATGACGAAACCCGGCGGCACGGGCACGCCCCCCACCCCGAGCACGCGGCCCAGGTTGGAGGCCTTGCCCCCCGCCAGCCGGGGCATGGCCGCGGCGTCCCCCAGGGAGAGGATGTACGGCGGGCCGACCTCGGGCTGCTCCAGCTCCAGGGCCATGCGCACGTAAAAGTCGATCTTCCGGAAATACTCCGGCAGATCCATGAATTTCGACGGATTCATCTCCACGAGCTGACCGGCCATGGTCTTCACGGACTTGGACAGCCGGGCGGCCAGCCAGTTGGCCCGCTGCCGGTCGGCCAGGACCTCGCCGTAGAAGAGCTCCTCCAGATCGGCGATGAGCTCCAGCGCGATGGCGTCGTGCCTGAGCAGCGACTTGAAGGCCTCGTACTTTCGCCTCAGCAGGGTGCCCGGCGAAAAGACCTGGTATGTCCAGTGCTTGAAGAGCTGACTAACATGCATGAACTACTCCCCGAGAACTTCAGCGACCTTGGTCTCCAATTCATCCTTGTTGATCGGTTTCACACAGTACTCCTGGGCCCCCAGGCGCAGGGCGTCCCTGGCTGTCTCCAGGGTGGGGTAGCCGGTGAGCATGATCGCCTTGATCCCCGGCCGCTCCTTCTTGAGTTCCTCGAGCACTTCGACGCCGGTCATCTTCTTGAGCTTGATGTCGAGGATGGCCATGTCCACGGGCGTCTTGCGGACGAATTCCAGGGCGTCCTCCTCCTCGGTGAAGGCGGTCACCTGATGTCCCTTGCGCTCCAGAATGCGCCTCACCAGCATCCCGGCGTCCGAGATGTCGTCCAATACGATGATATGAGCCATGATAACACTCCTTATTCATTGCCGGTAACCCCCGTTTCCGGCTTGTTCGCCTTGGTGTTTTCCCCCGTGTCGGCATGGTCGAGCGGCAGGTCGACCTCGAACAGCGTGCCCGGGCCCCGCTCCTCGCCCTCCGCGGACAGGGGGAAGTTGAAGCTCGCCGGGACAGGGCTGGTGGCCATGATCTGGCCGCCGTGGTCCTCGATGATCCCGAACGAGACGGACAGCCCGAGGCCGGTGCCCCGGCCAACGGGCTTGGTGCTGTAGAACGGATCGAAAATCTTGCCCAGCTTGTCGGCCGGGATGCCCTCGCCCGTGTCCGCCACCCACAGGGAGACGATGCCCGAGGGCGAGTCCAGCCGGGTGCGGATGACGATGGCGCCGCCCCGTCTCAGCATGGCGTCGCGGCTGTTGTTGAGCAGGTTGATCCAGACCTGCTTGAGCTTTTCCGGGTCGCCGTAGATGACCGGGAAGCGGTCGTCCAGCTCGGTGACGATCTCCACCCGGTCGAGCTTGAAGGTGTGGCGCACCAGGCTCACGGCCTCCATGACCGAGTTGTTGAAGCACATCTCGCGCTTGGCCGAGTCTGTCTGTCGGGAGAAGCCGAGGAGGTCGGCCACGATCTTCTTGCAGACCTTGGCCTGCTTCTCGATGATGCCCAGGTCCTGGTGGATCTGGCTGCCCTCCTTGACGTCCTCCTGCAGGAGCTGGGAATAGCCCAGGATGATGCCCAGCGGGGTGTTGATCTCGTGGGCCACGCCCCCGGCCAGCATACCCAGGGATTCCATCTTCTGGGCCTGGATGAGCTGCTTCTCGTACCCCTTGAGGTCGGTGATGTCGCGGTCGGTCCGGAGCAGGCCGCCGATGCGCCCGTCCTCCTCGTACACCGGGATGCAGACCACGTGGTACCAACGCTCGACAGACTCCTCGACCACACGCAACTGGGTGTCCAGCCGCCTGCCGGACTGGAGGATGTCGCGGGCGGCCATGTGCCGCTCCTCGGCCACGGTCTCCTCGAACAGGTCGAAGTCGGTCTTGCCCTTGAGCTCTGAGAGCTCCATGCCCACCGACGCCGCGAAGCTCAGGTTGGCGCCCTGGTAGCGCATGGTGGTGTCCACCAGGGAGACGCGGTCCGGCGTGGCGTCGAGGATGGTGCGCATGAGCCGTTCCTGGTCGCGCAGGCTGCGTTCGGCCGAGCGCAGCTCCTCGATGTGGGTCTTGAGCGATATGGCCATGACGTCGAAGGTCTCGGCCAGGTCCTGGAGCTCGTCCCCCGCGCTCTCGCGGTAGACGCGGCAAAGCTGGCAGGAGGATTGGCGGTCGCCGATCTTGGTGTCCCCGCAGTCCGGACAGAGGGTCCCGGCGATGTACCAGCAGCGCCGCCGCGTGTCGCCGTAGGCCGGGCAGGACTTGAGCCCGCACTTCATCCGCTCCCAGCAGTGGGTGCCCACGTCCGGGCCGGACTGGGTGTCCAGGTTGCCCATGAGCATGGCCTCGGCGTGCTCGCGCAGGGTGGCCAGCCGCCGGGTGACCTGGCGGGCGAAGAGCGTGCCCATGATGGTGGTCAGGAACAGGGCCCCGGCAAAGAGCCCGGCCATGGTGGTCAACTGCCGGTGCACGCTGGCGTTGATGCGCGTCTTGGAGAGGCCCACGCGGACCGTGCCCAGCCGGTCGACGCCCACCCTGACCGGCGAGGCGAAATCGTAGATGCGCTCGGCCCCGTTGGCCAGGAGCTGGATGTGGACCGTGTCCCCGTCCGCCACCCCGTTGGCCTTGACGAGGTCCAAGGGGAACCCCTTCTGAAAGGTATGGGCCAGGACGTGCCCCCGGTTGTTCTGGACGAAGACGTAGACCACGTCGCCCATGGCCACCTGCTCGTCCACCATGTTCTTGAGGCGCAGGAAGTCCTGGGCCAGGATGGGCTCCACGGCGCGGGCAGCCAAGCTCTGGGCCAGTGCCGAGCCGCGCTTCTTGTTCTCCTCGATGAGCAGCTTGGCGCTCATGTTCCCCACCAGGGTCAGCAGCAGCACCGCCATGACCACGAGGATGCAGCAGATGCCCAGGTTGAGCTTGGTCCGGAACTTGAGGGTGGAGAGGAACCGCATGGGAGACGCCTACTGGATGCCGAGCTTTTCCACGAGCTCGCGTACAGGTTCGTAGTCCTCGTCGCGCGCCGGGATGATGCGCCGCATGCCCGCGGCCCCGAGGATGGCGGCCTGGTCCGGATTGTCCGGGTCCAGGGCGAACATGGCGCTGGCCACGGCCCGGATCACCTCGGGGTCCAGCCCCTGGCGGGCCGAGTAGACCCAGCCGGGGTACGGCCGCGTCTCCGCCAGGATGCGGATGTCGTCGCGGTGAATCTTCTGGGCCACCACGTCCAGGGTGCCCTTGCGGATGGTGCCGATGTCGTAGGCCCCGGCATGGACGGCCAGCACGACCTTCTCCTGCTTGCCGCCGGGCCCCGGAGCGAAATCCACCTCGGCGAAGTCGTGCAGGTGGATGCCGTGGTCGTAGAAGAGGCCCAGGGGGAAGAGGTAGCCGCCCGCCGAGCCCGGGTCCACGGCGATCCAGCGCTTGCCCTTGCAGTCGGCGATGGACTTGATGGTCGGGTTGTCGCTACGGCAGATGACCTGCCCCCGGAAGTCGGGCTTGCCCGAGGGCTCCACGCTGCGGGCGAAGGCCGTGGCCCCGACCTTGGCCAACTGGAGGTAGACGAAGGGGTTGGAGTAGGAAATGTCGATCTCGCCGCGCTGCACCATCTTGATGTGCTCGTCGAAGGTGTCCGGGAAAATCTGCCGGAGCGGCAGGCCGGTGGCGGTGCGCAGGTACTTGAGCAGGGCGCGATGTCGCTGGAAGGAAATGGTGTGGGAGTACTGCGGCAGGTAGGCGTAGGTGATGGCCTCCAGGGGCTTGGGAGCCATGAGCCGCTCGCGCTTGTTCAGGTCGACCTTGACCACGGGCTCGTCGTCGCCGCACCCGGCGCAGGAAAGGGCCGCCGCCAGGAGCAGGACCATGCCCGCCCACCGGGCGATCCGCCCCATCCATCCGTTTCCGACCTTGCCCGTCGCCGCCACCATCCGTCTCCTTCCGCTCCCGTTTTCGAACGTCTCCCTACCCTACAGAATTTCACGCCGTAGTCCAAACCTATCTTACCCCTTGGCAACCGCCCGCCAAGCCCGTATGTAGGGCAAAAAAAACGCATCCCCAAGGAGTCGCCTCATGGCAAGCACCTACAAGATACCCATGAAACCCATCGTCCCCGTCCTGCTGCTCGTGTTCGTGGTCGGCGTCACCGCCGCCGTGGCCTGGTGCTTCCGGTCGGGCCTGACCTGGAGCGGCATCAGCCTGGCGGCCATCGCCGGGCCGCTGGCCATGCTCTACTGGTACATGCTCTACATCAACCCCAAGCGGGCGGCCATCACCGTGGCCGACGAGGGCCTCCTGCTGGCCGCCCCGCCGTTCGCCAGCGCGGTCATCCCCTGGGCGTCGGTGGAAAAGGTCTTTCCGGGCAACCTGAAGCTCGACGACGGCCTGGCCGTGGCCAAGAGCCGAAAGATCATGCAGTTCGCCGGATACCAGTCCGGCCTGGTGGAGCTCAAGAACGGCGCGGAAGCCGTGATCGTGACCAACCGCCCGGACGTGCTCTGCATCAAGACCGCCGAGCGCCACTACCTGCTCGGCCCCTCGGACCTGGAGGGATTCGTCCGCGACGTGGCTGCCGCCCGGGGCGAGTAGCCTCCCCGCCGGGACTGGCCCGGCCCATCTCAAAGAGCAAAAAAAAGGCCGCCCAAAAGGGCGGCCTTTTTCACTCGGACCTTCAGACGCTGCCCGCCGCGGGCTGCTTGTCCGGGGCCGAGGACGTCGGCTTTGCCAGATCGGAAAAGAACATCATTTCCTCGTCTCCCTCGTTCTCCTTGATCTTCCGCTTGATGGTCCGGAAGACCGGCATCCACGGCTTGGCCTTGCAGAACAGGACCCGGGTCAGGATGTAGAGCGGGAGGAAGTAGAAGGCCGGGCCCACCGAGCCGAGGAACGGGACATTGAAGTCCACCGCGCCGAAGCGGTAGTAGACCCAGCCCAGCCCGAAGGGGACCATCCAGACGGAGGACGCGAAAAGGGCGACATGGGCAAAGAAATTCTTGCCGAAGGCCTCGTTGGCGATGGAGTTGCAGGCCTTCCAGGCCGTCTTGTTCCGCACGCCGAGGGCCTGCACCGACAGGTTGTGGTTGTGCACCATGTCCTTGTTCATCTTCCCGAAATGCTTGGCGTTCAGGAAGTAGACCCCGGCCATGCACAGCTCGCCGAGAACGGTGGCCGCCAGGCAAATCCAGAAGATGCCCAGGGCGAATCCCAGGTAGGGATTGGCGGTCAGGCGGAAGGACCAGATCAGCCAGGGGTCGAGAAATTGAAAGATCGCTTGAGCGGTCATGGTTGTTCCTGCGGTTTTTTTGTACGGGGCCGCCCGGACGGGCGGCCCCGATGTTGTTGCGCTTCTTGAGGCTTGTTCGCGACCTAGAAGGGGGGCAGCCAGGACTGGCCCAGGAAGCCCTTGGTGGTGTAGCGGATGCCCACGTAGGCGGCCAGGATGATGAAGATGTACTTCAGCACCTTGTCCGGGATGAACTTGGAGGTCTTGGGTCCGATGATGGAACCGATGACGATGCCCACGAGTTCGGCGCCGATCAGGCTCCACTCCACCGGGGAGTGCTTGATGACCATGTAGGAGAAGATGGAGCTGATCATGCCGACGAGCACCGCCAGGGCGGAGGTGCCGGCGACCAGGTACATGGGCAGACCGGCCACGGAGGTCAGGAACGGCACCAGCAGGAAGCCGCCGCCGACGCCCAGGAAGGAGGCCAGGGCCGCGATGACGAAGCCGCCGATAACGGGAATCAGCGGATTGAAGCTGAACTCCACGCCGAAGAAGGTGAATTCACAGGCGGTGGGGGTGAACTTCTGGACCTTGACGCCCATCTCGGCCATGTCGACATGGCCACCGGCCTGCTGCTCCTTCACGGACTTCTGGAAGGCGGCGGCGGCCTGCTTGGCGGCCTTCTGACCAGCCTGACCCTTGGGGGTGGTCTGGTAGAACAGGTAGCAGCCCAGGAACAGGACGAAGAGACCGAAGTAGCCCAGGTAGGCCTTCAGGCTGATCTTGCCGGCGGTCAGAATGGGCACCAGCAGGGAGCCGGACACGGAGCCGATGGCCAGGGCGATGGCCAGGGGCAGCACCAGGCGGCCGGCACGGTAGTAGTTGAAGGAAGAAAGCGCCGCGGAGCAGCCCACCAGCCACTGGTTGGACACGCGGATGGAGTCGGTGACGATCTTGTTGAGCTTCATGGTTTTCTTGAAGCTCTTGGCGTAGTCGCCGAGGCCGTAGATGGTGATGTGGCCGACACCGGCCATGATGCCGCCGAACGCGCCGACGGTGGAGAAGATCCAGCCAACCCAGATCGCCCAGACGAAGCCGATCATGACGTTGAGCTGCGGACCGCCGGGAATGCCCAGATAGCCGGGCTCACCCTGCGGGTTGGCCTCGGCGATGGCGTCGGCCAGCTGGTCGGCCAGCGCCGGTACCGCCATAAGGCAGACGGCGGCCAGCAAGGCCAGGATCAGAAGCATTTTCTTGGAACGTAACACGGTTACCTCCTCACATGATGTTGATAGAACCCCGAAAAATCACCCCGCCATACCGCATGGCGTGGTTTGAACCTCACCTACTCGGGCCGGACGAAGGTCAACGCCTTGGCCGTACAGCCCGTAACGCAGGCGGGTGTGCCGCCGGCATCCACCCGATCCACGCAATAATCGCATTTCATGATCTTGCCGGTGGCCTCGTTGAACACCGGCACGCTCCAGGGACACGCCTCGATGCAGGCCTTGCAGCCGTCGCATTTGTCCGCATGCAACAGGACCAGGCCGTCCTCGCGCTGATACAGGGCGCCGGTGGGACAGGCGTCAACGCACTGCGGATTCTTGCAGTGGCGACAGTTCTGGTACTTAAGCTTGGCGGTGGGCCTGCCATCCTTGCCGGCCATGGGGCCTTCGACAAAGAGGTGATTGAGGCTAAGCCCCTCGGGCACCTTGTTCTTCACCTTGCAGTGAATGAGACAGGCGTCGCAGGCGATGCACCGGCTCTTGTCAAATTTCATCTTGTAAATGGCCATTTTTCCACCTCATAAAAAGTCGTGATGGGCGCGCGCAGTCCGATCATGTCCCACCATCTGAGGAAATTTTCGGATATGGTCAACGGAGTCCCAGCTTGTGATATCTTTCTCAATTAAGCCACCAAAATTTCCTATTATTTTTTCTTCCGACCCACAAAATAATGTGAAATCTTTCACATCAGGGCTAATCATTGCGATGTGTTGACGCGCGCTGCTAGCGTGCCAGTCATCAGAAAAGTCGCGCAGTCCACCTTATTCCCGACGGATCGGGAACCAATCAGGGAGGAGTTGATGAAGGAATACGTTTACAGCATATGCGGCATGTGCACCGTGCGCTGTCCCATCCAGGTCGAAGTCGTGGATGGCAGGGTCGAGTACATCCAGGGGAATCCCCATGCCGCCGGGATCGAGGGGGCGCTGTGTCCGCGCGGAGCCGCGGGAACCGCACTCACCTACGACAAGGAACGCCCGCAGGGTCCGATGATCCGCCAGGGCGCACGTGGCGAAGGAAAATGGAAATCCGTGTCCTGGGACGAAGCCCTGGACTACGTCGCCGAAAAACTCACCGCCATCCAGAAAGAGTACGGCAGGGACTCCGTGCTCTTCTCCGACCGCGGCGGTCCGTTCCGAGATTTCTACCGCGCCTTCCTGCGCGGCATCGGCACGTCCAATTACAACAACCATGACGCCGCCTGCGCGCGCAACGTGCAGAACGCCGCCCTTTCCGTGTTCGGATTCGGGCGCAAGGGCGTGGCCTACGACCTCAAGAACGCCAAGCACATCGTGCTCCAGCAGCGCAACATCTTCGAGGCCATCAACGTGGCCGAGGTCAACAACACCCTGAACGCCATGGCCAAGGGGTGCAAGCTCTCGGTCATCGACATCCGGGCCAACGTTCCGGCCACCAAGGCGGACAACTTCTACATGATCCGCCCCGGCACGGACTACGCCTTCAACCTGGCCGTCATCCACACCCTCATCGAAGAGGAGCTCTACGACAAGAAGTTCGTGGCCGACTGGATGGACGGGTTCGACCAACTGAAGGACTTCGTGGCCGGGTACTCGCCCGAATGGGCCGAGCGCGAAACCGGCATCAAGGCCGAGGCCATCCGCGACTTCTGCCGCCAGCTCGCCGAGGCCGCCCCCAGCGTGCTCTGGCACCCGGGCTGGATGACCGCGCGCTACACCGACTCCTTCGACATGAGCCGGACCATCTACCTCATCAACTCGCTCCTGGGCTCCGTCGGCGCCAAGGGCGGGCTGCCGCTGATGGTCAAACCGGGCGACGTGGGGGCCAAGGGGCTCAAGAGCTTCATGAACCTCTACCCGAAGCCCGAAGGCCGCCGCGCCGACGGCGTGGGCTGGATGGAAGGCCGCAAGCACTATGACGCGGGCCCCGGCCTGGTCAACCTGGCCTACGAGGCCGCCGAAAGCGAATCGCCCTACCCGGTCAAGGCCTACATCGTGAACCGCCACGACCCGCTCATGGCCTTCCCGGACAAGAAAGACGTCCTGAAGATGTGGGAGAACATCGAACTCATCGTGGCCGCCACCTTCACCTGGTCCGACACGGCCTGGTACGCGGACGTGGTTCTGCCCATCTCCCCGTACCTGGAGCGCGACGAGATCATCATGACCAAGAACGGCGCCAAGCCCGCCTTCCAGATTCGCAAGCGGGCCGTCGAGCCGGTCTACGACACCAAGGCCATCTGGGAAATCTACGCGGGCCTGGCGAGGCGCATGGGTCTCAAGGAGCTCGCCTTCGACAAGATCGAGGACATCTGGAACTTCCAGTTGGAAGGCACCGGCGTGACCATCGCCGACTTCGACAAGAAGGGCATCGTGACCCTGGCCAGCGAACCGCTGCTCAAGCCGGTCAAGGAAGGGACCTTCAAGACCCCCTCCGGCAAGATTCAGGTCATCGACGCCAAGCTCGAAGCGGACGGCCTGCCCTCCCTCAAGCCCTACGTCTCGCCCGAACGGCCGCCCGAGGGCTCGTTCCGCATCACCTTCGGCCGCTGCGCCCTGCACACCCAGGGCCACACGGTCAACAACGCCCTGCTCTTCGAGCGCAAGCCCGAGAACGTGCTTTGGATCAACACCGCCAAGGCCGCCGCAATGGGCATTGAGAACGACGAGTACGTCACCGTGACCGGCAACGGCTACTCGGCCAAGATCAAGGCCTTCGTCACGGACTTCGTCCACCCCGAATGCGTGTTCATGCTCCACGGGTTCGGGCACACCCTGCCCGTCGAGTCCCGCGCCATAGGCAAGGGCGCGGCCGACAACCTGCTGATGCCCAGGGGCATCCGCAAGTACGACAAGGGCGGCGGGGCCGTGGCCATGCAGGAGCACTTCATAACGGTTTCCAAAGGATAACCTCCTTACTACCTACCCCCAAGATGAGAGAGGCCGGGATCGTCGTGATCCCGGCCTCGCTCTCTTTGATGTATTGGATGGGCGGCCCGGCCGCTCCCGTTATGCCGGAACCCGCTTGATGCGCGCGCCCACGCCGGAGAGCTTGGCCTCGATGTTCTCGTAGCCCCGGTCGAGATGGTAGATGCGCTCGATGGTCGTCGTGCCCTCGGCGGCCAGCCCGGCCAGGACCAGAGAGGCAGAGGCGCGCAGGTCCGAGGCCATGACCGGCGCGCCGATGAGCTTGCCCACGCCCTGGACCATGGCCGTGCGGCCCTTGAGGCGGACGTCCGCGCCCAGGCGGACCAGCTCCAGGACGTGCATGAACCGGTTCTCGAAAATCTTCTCCTCGATGGTGCCCGCGCCCTTGCCGAAGCACATCAGGGCCATGATCTGGGCCTGCATGTCGGTGGGGAAGCCGGGGTGCGGCAGCGTGGTCACATCCACGTTGCGCAGCGGGCCGTCGGAACGGCGCACCAGCACGAAGTCGTCCATCTCCTGGAGCCAGACGCCCATCTCGCGCAGCTTGTAGCTGACCGCGTCCAGGTCGGCGAAGGGGCAGTCCACGATCTCCAGCTCCCCGCCGGTGATGGCGGCGGCGATCATGTAGGTGCCCGCCTCGATCCGGTCGGGCATGACGCGGTACGCGCACCCCTTGAGGGTGGAGACGCCCTCCACGGTAATGACGCTGGTGCCCTGGCCCGTGATCTTCGCGCCCATGGCGTTCAGAAAGTTGGCCAGATCCACGACCTCGGGCTCGCGCGCGGCGTTCTCCAGGGTGGTGGCGCCCTGGGCCAGGCTGGCGGCCATGAGCAGGTTCTCGGTACCGCCCACGGTGGGGAAGTCGAGGGTGATCTTGGCCCCCTTGAGCCCGCCGGGGCAGACGCCCCGGATGTAGCCGCCGGTCAGCTCGAACTTCGCGCCCATCTTCTCCATGCCGCGCAGGTGCAGGTCCACGGGCCGCGCGCCGATGGCGCACCCGCCGGGCAGGGCCACCTGGGCCTCGCCCAGCCGGGCCAGCAACGGCCCCAGGCACAGGACCGAGGCGCGCATGGTCTTGACCAGATCGTAGGGGGCCTCGGACTTGAGGCCGGTGCACACGCTGGTGGCGTCGTTGCCCTCGAAGGCGGTCTCGCAACCGAGTATATTCAACAATTTTAGTGATGTGCGAATATCAGCCAGTCTCGGGACATTGGTCAGGGAGACCGGTCCCTCGGCCAGGAGGCAGGCCATGAGGATGGGCAGAGCCGCGTTTTTGGCTCCGCTGACCCGGATGGAGCCCTGCAGGGGCACGCCACCTTCAATAATAAGTTTATCCATGGGTTACCTTTTTTTATTTCTTTGTGCTTGACCGCCGGTGAAACCTTCGCTACATCAATCCCCTCACGTGGTGGGTGTAGCTCAGTTGGTAGAGCACCTGGTTGTGGCCCAGGGGGTCGTGGGTTCAAGCCCCTTCACTCACCCCAGCTATCATTTGGACGGAGTTTCGGCTCCGTCCTTTTTTTGCGCCTTTTCGCCTTGTTCCAGCGCGTCGCCCAGGGCCCGGCGCAGGGCCAGGCCGTCGGCGGGCGCGGGCGCTCCCTTGAAGAGAATGGGCTCGGGATCGCCCTCGCCGAAGCCGTAGTATGCGCGGTTCAGGTACTCGCGGCTGAGAAGCCCGCCGCCGTGCACTCCCACTCCCGCATACAGCCCGGCGGTGTCGCCCACGAAAAACACGTTGCCGCTCCCGTTGAACTTCGGAGTGTCCTTGCCCTTGAAATTGGTGTTGAGCACCGTGACGGACGCCCGGCCCTGGAAGACACCTCCGGTCTCCAACAGGTAGCGCACGTCTTCCACGTCGGTGTAAAGGAACACGCCCGAGGTCTTGGTGACGCCCGCCTGGAGGCCGAAGCCGCCCGTGGCCTCGGTCAGGAAGACCGGGCCGGTCCAGCCGTTCCCGGAGCGCAGGAGCAGCACGCCGTTGCCGGTGTCCACCGAAAAAAGGAAACCCGCGCTGCCCATGTCCGGGACGATGAGCACGCCCCTGGCCCTGGGGAGCAGCCGCCGCAGGTCGCCGCCCCGCGCCCCCGCCAGGCAATCGGCCAGGGTGGCCGAGGCGCGCTCCACCAGGGCGTGCGCCTTGGCGGCGTCCTGGTCCGGGGTGGCCGACGACCGGCGCGTGGCGCAGCCCGCCGCCAGCCCCAGGCAAAGGGCGACGGCGAGAAGAATGGCGTGGCGGATGTGCATGACCATGGCGTAAAAGGGTTCCTCCGGCCCGTCAAGACCGTTTGCGCAGGTGGCGGGCGTCGCCCACGCGCACGGTGACCTTTTCCTTGTCGAAATACTCCAGCACCGGGATGAGGTATTTGCGCGACAACCCGGTGATTTCCTTGAAGTCCGGCGCGGTCATGGCCTCGTGGTCGGCAAAGAAGCCGACCATGCGCTCCCGGATCTCGGCCAGGGCCGGGACATGGTAGTACATGTCATCCTTGATGCGCGTCAGCTCCCCCTGGTCCTGAAGCAGCTTGAGCACGGGCGCGGCCTGCTTGAAGTCCATGCCGAGCGGTTCCAGCACGTCCTTGAGGTTGGGCGGGGTCAGGCCGCCGCCCGCGTAGGCCGAAAGCAGGGCCTCACGCACCTTCGCCTGGTCCGAGGCCAGGGAGACCTTGTGGTCCTTGAGCCGCAGGATTTCCTGCTCGGCCGCCACATCGCCCTTCCTGACCAGCCGCTCCAGGATGAAATGGAAGAGCTTGGGCGGCAGGTCGCGTCCCCAGGACGAGGCCAGTTCGCCCCGCTGCACGCCGGACTTCATGGAATCCTTGCGGTGGAAGGCGGCCAGGAAGTCGAGGAGGGAGTCGGCCAGGGACTGGACCAGCCCGCCGCCCGCATAGCGCCGCGCCTCCTTGTCGAAGAGCACGGCCTCCTGTCTGCCGCCGAGCACGCCCAAGGTCTTTTCAAGGGCCTTGGTCTCCTGGTTGGTCATGGTCAGCAACTGGTCGAAGGTCAGCCCGGCGGGCCCGGCCAACTCCAACTGGGTGGCGGCCACCACTTCCGGGGCGTCGTCGCAGAGTTTTTTGATGGAGTCCACCGTGCCCGAAAAGCGCTTCACCTTGTGGCCCAGGGGGCAAATGATCCGGCCGCCCGCAAAGGCGCGCAGGGGCGAGAACGAGCGAAGCACCACGCGGTCGCCATAGACCCCGGCCAGGGGCTCGGTGAACCGGGCCTGGCACACGGCGGTCTCGCCCGGGGCGAGCTCGTCGCGGTCCAGGAGGTGGATGCGCGCCAGGACTTCGCGCGCGCCGTGGTGGAAATGAATCTCCTTGCGGTGCTTGAGCGGCAGGCGCGAAGAGGCGAGCACGGTCAGCTCGATGTCCCAGACAGTGGACGGGAACAGGGTGCCGGGCCGGGCCAGCACGTCGCCCCGATGGACGTCCTCCACCTCCAGCCCGGCCAGGTTGACGGCGGTGCGCCGCCCGGCCGCGGCCGTCTCCACGGTCTCGCCGTGTGACTGGAGGCCGCGCACCTTGGTCTCGCGGCCGCCGGGATAGAGGACCACGTCCTCGCCCAGGGAGACGGAGCCGGAGACCATGGTCCCGGTGACCACCGTGCCGTGCCCCTTCATTGTGAAGACGCGGTCCACGGGGATGCGGAACAGGTCGGAGCGCCTCCGGGGCTTGAACTGCCGCACCAGGCCGGCGATGGCCGCCTTGAGCTCGGGCAGCCCCTTGCCGGTGTGGGCCGAGACCGGCAGCACGGGCGCGCCGCCGAGGAAGGTCGGCTCCAGGTAGGCCCCGACCTCCTCCGTGACCATGTCCAGCCACTCCTTGTCCACCATGTCGGTCTTGGTCAGGGCCACCAGGCCGGTGGTCACGCCCAGGAGCTGGCAGATCTCCAGGTGCTCGCGGGTCTGGGGCATGATGCCCTCGTCCGCGGCGATGACCAGGGTGACGAAATCCACGCCAGCGGCCCCGGCCACCATGTTCTTGACGAACTTTTCATGGCCCGGCACGTCCACGACGCCGACCCGTTCCTTCTCGCCCAGGTCGAGGAAGGCGAACCCCAGCTCGATGGTGATGCCGCGCTTCTTCTCCTCGGAGAGACGATCGCAGTCGATGCCCGTAAGCGCCTTGACCAGTGTGGTCTTGCCGTGGTCGATGTGCCCGGCGGTTCCCATGATGACCGGCATGCAAGCCTATCCTTTTTCTCGCGTGAATTCGGCGTGTTCCCAACTCGGCCGACCATACCAGACAAACGCGCGGGACGCCACCGGCCCGGACCTGGGCGCGATCCGGCAGCGACGGGACGAAAAAAGGGGTCCCGCCGGTGGAGGGCCGGCGGGACCAGGGGGCGTGAACGCGGGGATGAGGCGGCGCTATTGCGTTGCGCCGGTGCTCAGCCCCTCGATGAGTTCGTTGAGTTCCCGGACGATGTCCGTCAGCTCGGCGCAGGCCTGGGCGGACTCGTCCATGGCGTCGCTGGTGGACTGGGAGATGCGATGCATCTCGTCCGTGCCCCGGGTGATGTGCTCGCTGGTGGCGGACTGCTCCTCGGCGGCCAGGGCGATCTCCTGGATCTGTTCCGACGCCCCCTTGGACAGGGAGACTATCTCGACCAGGGCGTCGCCCGCGTTTTCGGCCAGGGCGGAACAGTTCTGGACCACTTCGGCGACCTTGTCGGTCTCCTTCATGTTCTGGCGGGTGCCGCTCTGGATGGCGCCGATGGTGTCGCCCACCTCGGTGGTGGCGGTCATGGTCTTTTCGGCCAGCTTGCGCACCTCGTCGGCCACCACGGCGAAACCGCGCCCGGCCTCCCCGGCCCGCGCCGCCTCGATGGCCGCGTTGAGCGCCAGCAGGTTGGTCTGGTCCGCGATGTCGGTGATGACGGTCATGACCCGGCCGATGTCCTCGGCCTGGGAGCCGAGTCCGTTCATGTTGTCCTTGAGGCGGGAGGCCATGGTCCGGACCTGGTTGATGGAGCCGGTCACCTCGTCCACGATCTCGTGCCCTTCCATGGCCTTGCGCTCGGTCTGCTCGGCGTTCTGGGCGGCGCGATTGACGTTGCGCGCCACCTCGCCCACCGAGGCGTTCATCTGCTCCATGGCCGTGGCCGTCTCCGTGGCCCTGGCGGCCTGGTCGCTCGCGCCGTTCATGGCCTCGTCCACCCGGCCCGAGAGCTGCCCGGTGGCCGTCGCCATGCGCAGGGAGAGGTTACGCGCCCGCTCTGCGGCCTCGACGATGCGCCTTTGCGTGCCCAGGACCTCGGTCTCGTCCATGACCACCTCCAGCGCGCCGCCCGCCCTGCCGTTCTCCACGGCCAGGGGAATGGCGTAGCCCCTGATGTCGCGCTCGCCGCAATCCAGGTCCGCCTTCGCCGAACAGGAGGAGCTCTGCAGGGCATTCATGGCCTTGGTGCACAGGCAGTTCTTGGTGCCGCACATGGCGGTTTTGAAGACCTCGCTGCACTTGCGTCCCACCAGGGGCTTGTCCGTTCCGGCCGCCTCCCGGGTCTTTCCGTTCGCATAGAGCAGGGTATGGCCGGGATCGATGGTGAAGACCGGGAACGGCAGCACGTCGAAGGTGGAGACAAAGGTGTCGGCCAGAATGTTCATGCTTCGCACGAGTTGGGCGAATGCCCCCTCGTAGCGGGTCTCGTCCCCGCGGGCCGTGAGCCTGCCTCGCCGGACCTGTTCCGAAATGTCCTCGCAGTTGCCGATGAGCCCGGAGAGATTGACGGGAATCTGCGCCACCGAGCGCTGGATGTCGCCGATCTCGTCATTGGGCACCTTGCCCGTGAACTCGGTCAGGTCGCCCTTGGCCACCTGGTCCGCAAACCGGCGGATGCGCGCCAAGGGACGGCACACGGTGAAGGGGAGCACCCCGACGATGAACAGAAACGGGATCAGCACCGCGGCGGCGAAGATGCCGACCACAAGCAGGGTCGCGCCGTCCAGGATGCGGTTCTGCAGCGAAATGTCCTGCGCCAGGGCCAGGACGCCGATGGGCCGCCCCTGATAGTCCCGCACCGGGGTGAACGACAGGGCGAAGTCCCCGGCGAGGTCGTAGAACCCGTCCGTCAAGGCGCGACGCAGGTCGGCCGCCGTGATCGCCTTGTCCAGGGCCTCGCTCTTCTTGCCCGCCACGCGGACGAACGCCTTGTCCAGCACCGGATATTTTTCGGGGTCCTGCAGATTGGTCGTTGTCGGCAGCAGGGCCACGTCCATGTAGATGGTGAAGAACTGTCCCTTTTCCTGCTCCAGCGGCCTCAGCACGTCGCCGTAGCTCTTGAGCACCTCCACGGAACCGAGCCGGTTTCCGGCCGAGTCCAGGACCGGGGCCACGCCCCGGATGGCGAAGCCGCCGCGCCCCGGCTCGATGCCCTGGCGGGGCTTGCCGTCGCGGTTGACGTCGAGGACGGTCTGGCGGAACCCGGAGATGTCGTCCGAGATGTCCACCCACTTGCCGCCCCGCTTGGCCTGCTTCTCGCGCCACATGCGGGCCAGGCTCCGGCCGTTGGGCAGATGGAAATGCAACTGGAGCTTGTCGCCCACGATCTCCTTGTAGCCCTTGAGCGAGGCGGCCAGGCTCCGCCGGAGCTGCTCGCGCGCCTGCTGCGCGGCAGGGTCGGCCTCGTCGTCCATGTCGCCGGTCCGCGCCGTCTCGAAGGCCGCCACCACCCCGGGCAGGCGGCTGAACAGGGCCGCCTCCTCCAAGGCGCGGACAGAGGCGTTGCGCGTGTTCAGCTCGACCGATTTGGCCACGTTCCCCACCAGCATTCCGGCAAAGGAATGCCGCAGTTCGTCGAACTGGCCGACCAGCAGCCAGTACCCGCCAAGGCCCACCACCAGCAGCAACGGCAGGATGGGAAGCATAATCTTGTACCGAATACTCATCACGATCCCCTAAATCATCTCACGGTGACACATACTGTTCCCCCAGGGCCCACAGCGAAGCCAAATCCACTGCCTTCACGAAACGACGGCCCTCGGGACTTTCCCGATAAAATATCCGTCTGCGGCTATGGCGAGTATCCACCACTCCACCCTCGGCGTTAAGTTCCGCCTCTCGTAAAGGTCAACCCACACGCCTTTTGTGCTTTTTTGGACATAATATTGAAACAGATCCGCCCCATTTCGCCACCAAACCGCAAAACACTTGTGAAAAATGACTGTATCTAAATCATCTCATTTAATGCAATCCTGTTATAGTAACATTATCCGGTCGCTGAAACCGGGCCGGGACCTCTCCCGGCCGAATTCGTTGACTTGCCGCGCAGCCCTGCTAACATCCGAGAATAATCATCACCCATACCGACAGGGGGAACCCCGCCGATGCCCACATGCCCGTCGCCACGCCTGGCCTCCTCGGCCCTGGCGCTCCTGCTTCTCGCCAGCCTGTGCCTGGCCGGCCCTGCCCGGGCGGCCGAACCCATAGGAAAAGTGATCTCCATGACCGGCTCGGCCAAGGCCGTGGCCGAGGACGGAGCGGACCGCGCCCTGGACCTGGACAGCCCGGTCTTCGCGCGCGAGCGGCTGGTCACCGGCCGGGCCAGCAACATCGAGGTCCGGCTGGCGGACGAGACCCTGCTCGCCCAGGGGCCGGATTCCACCATCACCCTTGATGAATATGTTTTTTCCAATGATCCCGGCATGTCCAAACTGCTCTTCAAGATGGGAGCCGGGACATTCCGTTTCCTGACGGGCCGGATCGTCCAGCAGAACCCGGAGGGGTTCAACCTGGAGACCCCCCTGACCACCATCGGCATCCGGGGCACCGAGCCCTTCGCCGTGGTGGCGGCCACGGAGCAGATCGGGCTGCTCTCCATCGACCCGCATCACACCATGGAGGTGGCCACGGCGCGCGGCGCGGTCAGCATGAACCGGACCGGGACCTCGGTGAACGTGGGGCCTGACGGCGGCATGACCCCGCCCGCTCCCACGCCGCCTTCGGTGCGCAACGCGGTCATGCAGGCCGCGCCCATGACCAGCCAGGGCGAGGTGGGCCCCAAGGGCCAGCAGGACGACCGGGACCGCAAGGTCAGGGCGTTCAAGGAGAACATCGCCCACTCCAAGAGCCAGTTGGGCGACGTGAGCGGCAGGCCGGACTACGGCGCGCTGCACAACATCGGCATGCAGAACCTGGGCGAACAAGCGGCCGAGAGCCAGCGCGACGGAACGGACGGCTCCATGTCCGGCCTGGGCAGCGATTCCGGCTCCGATTCCGGCGGCGGCGGAGAAAGCGGCGGGGGCGAAGGAGGGCACCAGTGATGCGCAACCATCCCACCCGGAACGACGCGCGGCCCGGCAGCGAGGAACCGAACATGACGAAGACGACTCCCCGGCATCCGGCCGCCCTGATCCTGGCCCTGATCCTGGCCTCCCTGCTCTGTGGCTGCGTGGTCACGGGCCAGATGGCCGAGCGGCGCGGCACCAAGGCCTACCTGCTCAAGGACTACCCCACGGCGGCGGCCAATTACCAGGAGGCGGCCGACGACGGGGACAAGGACGCCCAGTACCACCTGGCCGTCATGTACGCCGAGGGCCAGGGCGTGGGAAAAGACCTGGCAAAGGCCGCCGGGCTGCTCAAGCGCTCGGCGGACCAGGGCCAGACCGACGCCCAGCTCATGCTCGGCCTCTTCAACATTTACGGCGACGGCGTCCCGGCCGACCCCGAGGCGGGCGCGCGGCTCATCGCCAGGGCCGCCGAGGCCGGGAGCGACGTGGCCATGTACTACCTGGGCAACCTCTACGCCGCAGGACTGGGTGTGGAAAAGGACGCGGCCAAGGGGCTGTACTGGATGCGGCAGGCGCGCGAGCACGGCTTCCCGGTCAGCGAGACCATCCGCACCGAGGCGGACGTCGAGGCCCTGTACAAGGATTGACCCAACACCACGGGAAGGCGAAATGACCATCAAGTTCGAAGGACCGGCCATCATGGTGGCCGACATGCAGGCCGCGCGCGCCTTTTACGAGGGGCTGCTGGGCCAGGAGGTCCTGGCGGATTTCGGGGCCAACGTGCCCTTCAAGTCCGGCTTCTCCCTCTGGGAGGCGGACCACGCCCTGGGCGTGATCTACAAGGACGGGCGCAGACCCCCCGCCCCCCTCGGGCGGGACAACGTGGAGTTCTACTTCGAGAGCACGGACCTGGACGCGGCCTGGGCCCGGGTCTCGGCGGGCCGGGCGGACGTCATCCATCCCATCGAGGAAGCCCCCTGGGGCCAGCGCTGTTTCCGCGTCCACGACCCGGACGGCCATATCGTTGAGGTGGGCGAACCCCTGCCCACGCTGATAAAGCGGCTCCACAGCCAGGGCCTGACCGCCGAGGCGATCAGCGCGCGGACCTCGGTCCCGATCCCCATGGTCGAGGCCATGCTGCAATAGAAAGGCCCCCGGACCATGGTCCGGGGGCCTTGTCTTTTTCGGATCGTCCGCGCCTAGCTCTTCAGGAACTCGCGGAAGGCCAGGGTGGTGGCGTAGAGGTCCGCCTTGCTGGCCAGCTCGAAGGGCGAGTGCATGGAGAGCACGGGCACGCCCACGTCGATGACGTCCATGCCGTACACGGCCAGGAACTTGGCCACGGTCCCGCCGCCGCCCACGTCCACCCGGCCCAGCTCGGACATGTGCCAGGGAATCCCGGCGTCGTCGAAGATGCGGCGCAGCCAGCCGATGAAGTCCGGGTGGGCGTCGTTGGCCCCCACCTTGCCCCGGTGGCCGGTGAACTTGTTGAAGCACGGGCCGTAGCCCAGGCGCGCGGCGTTGAGCGGCTCATAGACGTCCTTGAAGTCCGGGTCCATGGCGGCGGACACGTCGGCCGACAGGGCCGAGCCGCCCATGAGCACGCGGGAGAGGCGCGCGGACGGCTCCCAGGCCTCCACCAGCTCCTCCATGCAGTACTCGAAGAACAGGGACTTGGCCCCGGTGGCGCCCTCGGACCCGATCTCCTCCTTGTCCCAGAAGAGCACGACCTGGCAATACTCCGGCTCGGGCTCGGCCAGGAAGGCCTCCAGGGCGCAGAAGACGCTGGACCGGTCGTCGTGGCCGTAGCCGCCGATGAGCGACCTGTCGAGGCCCACGTAGCGGGCCGGACCGGCCGGGACCGCCTGCATCTCGGCCGAGAGGAAGTCCGCCTCCTCGATGCCGTACTTCTTGTTCAGAATCTCCAGGACGTGCCGCTTGACCGGCTCCTTGGCCTTGTCCTCGTCCTTGTCCACGGCCGCCGGGGACTGGCCCAGGACCAGGTTCAGCTTCTCGGGGTCGAAGGCGTCCTCCACCTTCTTGACCACCTCCTTGTAGGCCAGGTGCGGCAGCAGGTCGGTGATGGTCAGGACCGGCTCGTCCGGGGACTCGCCGATGCGCACCGTCACTTCCTTGCCGGACTTGAGAAAGACCGTGCCGTGCAGGGCCAGCGGGATGGTCAGCCACTGGTACTTGCGGATGCCGCCGTAATAGTGGGTCTTGGCCAGGCAGATGTCCGTGTCCTCGTAGAGGGGCCGCTGCTTGAGGTCCAGGCGCGGGCAGTCGGCATGGGCCCCGACCAGGCGGAAGCCCTCGCTCAGCGGCCGCCTGCCCTTGCGGGCCAGGAAACAGGTCTTGTTGCGGTTGAAGCGCATGACCTGCGGCTTGGCGAAGTTCTCGGCGAAACCGGCGGCCACCATTTTTTCGCGGACGTGGTCCATGACCAGCCGCTCGGTCTTGCAGCCGCTCAGGAAGGCCACGTAGCGGTCGGCCATCTCGTCCATGGCCTTTTGATGCTTCTTGGAGGCGTAGGCCTCCCAGGCCGATTTCGGCTCGTATTCCAGGGATTTCTTCTTGCTCATTTCGCTATTCCTTCAGGGATTCGACGGCCTGGCGCAACGCCTCGGCCGCCAAGGTGATTTCGGTGTTGCCCAGGGTGCGCGGGTCCAGGAGGAAGACGTCGTCCTCGATGCGCGCCACCAGGGGCGGGTCGGTGTCCAGCAGGGCCCGGCGCAGGTCGTCGGCCGGGACGCCCGCCACGCGCACGCTGACCAGGGTGCCGGGCAGGTCGTATTCCGGGAAGGCCCCGCCGCCCACGCGGGAGCTGCCCTGCCGGAGCCCGGTCTCGACCGCCTCGCCCAGGGCGGCGCGGATGGCGTCGGCCAGGCGGCGGGCCTTGCTCTTGAGGGACTCGCGGGACGCGGTGATCATCCTGAGCGTGGGCACGGTCCGCCGGGCCAGGTCCATGTCCAGGTAGAGGCGCAGGGTGGCCTCCAGGGCGGCCAGGGTCATCTTGTCGATGCGCACGGCCCGGTTGATCGGGTTGCGCTTGATGCGGTCCACGAACTCCTTCTTGCCGACGATGACGCCCGCCTGGGGCCCGCCGAGCACCTTGTCGCCGGAGAACGAGACCACGTCCGCCCCCTGGGCCACCACCTGCTGCACCGTGGGCTCGCCGAGCAGCCCCTCGCCCGCCAGGGCGTAGAGCGTGCCGCTGCCCAGGTCCTCGATGACCGGCAGGCCGTACTTGTCGCCCAGGGCGCGCATCTCGGCCAGGGTCACCTCCTTGGTGAACCCGACCACGCGGAAATTCGAGGTGTGCACGCGCATGAGCGCGGCCGTGGCGTCGCCGATGGCGTTCTCGTAGTCGTGGACGTGGGTCCGGTTGGTGGCCCCCACCTCGCGCAGCACGGCCCCGGACTTGGCCATGACGTCCGGGATGCGGAAGGACCCGCCGATCTCCACCAACTGCCCGCGCGAGACAATGACCTCCCGCCCCCTGGCCAGGGTTTCGAGCATGATGAACACGGCGGCCGCGTTGTTGTTGACCACCAGGGCGGCCTCGGCCCCGGTGATGTCGCACAGGATCTGCTCCACATGCGAATAGCGGCTGCCCCGCTTGCCCGTGTGCAGGTCAAACTCGCAGTTGGAATAGTGGGCGCAGGCCTCGACCACCGCGTCGATGGCGGGTTTGGCCAGGAGCGAGCGGCCCAGGTTGGTGTGCACCACCACGCCGGTGGCGTTGAGCACGCGGCGGAAGTGCGGCCGGGAATGGGAGCGGACGTAGGCGGCCAGGCGCGGCAGGAGCGCGGCAGGGTCCAGTTGGCCCGGCTCGGTGATGGCCCCGGCCTTGATCTCCTCGCGGCACAGGTCCAGGAAGGCGGCCGCGTGATCCTTGACCAGGGGACGCGGCAGCCCGGCCAGGGCGGCGTCGGCCGCGAGCCCGTCCAGGATCTGGTCCATGGATGGCAACAGGCGAAAAAGTTTGCTCATTCCCTACCCCTTCGGCGTCAGATATTCACGGTGCACGCTATAGAACTCGGCCAGCAAATACAAGGAGCCGCAGATCAGAACCGGCTCCTCCCCACTTTTCCGGACGCCGTCGCGCGCCGCGGCCAGCGCCTCGGGCAGGGAGCCCACGGGACGCGCGCACGGCCCGATCCGTTCGGCCAGCTCGCGGTTGTCCGAGGCCCGCTCGTTGTGCAGCGGCGGCACCAGGACCGGGCCGTCGGTCAGCGTGCGCACCAGGGGGATCATGCCCTCGATGTTCTTGTCGCGCAGGCAGGCGAAGACCAGCGCGCCGGGCCGGACGTCCGCCGCGCGCAGGGCCGCGTTCAGGGCCTCCAGGGCCGGGACGTTGTGCGCGCCGTCCAGGATCGCGGCGCGCCCCTGAAGCTCGATCCGCTGCATGCGGCCGGGCAGAAAGACGCTCTCCAGCCCGAACCGCTCCAGCGCCACCTCGCTCTTGAGGCCGTGGTCGGCCGCGAACCAGCGCCAGGCCGCCAGGGCCAGGCGGGCGTTGGCCGTCTGGTGGATGCCGAACAACCCCAGGGGCAGGTCGTGGACCGGGCCCGCCATGTCCACGGCGTGCATGAACCGGGCGCGCACCCGCTCGGCGCGATCCTGGAGCGGAATCATGGCCTCGGGCGGCTGGACGCCGGTGATGACCACCCCGCCCGGCCGGATGGCCCCGGCCTTGTCCGTGGCGATGTCCCGCAGGGTCGGGCCGAGGATGGCCTCGTGGTCCATGCCGATGGGCGTGAACAGGGTCATGTACGGCGAAAAGACGTTGGTGGCGTCCCACCGCCCGCCCAGCCCGGCCTCCATGACCGCCAGGTCCACGCCCTCGCGCACAAAGGCGAGCATGGCCAGGCAGGTCTGGAACTCGAAATAGGTCAGGGCCTCGCCCTCGGGAGTGGAGAGGATGTCGTTGGCCAGGTCCACCCATGTCTCGCGGGAGAGCATGGCCCGGTTGACCTGGACCCGCTCGCGCGGGGTGACGAAGTGGGGCGAGGTGAAGAGCCCGGTCTTGAGCCCGTGGGCCCTGGCCAGGGAGCAGACGAAGGCGGCAGTGGAGCCCTTGCCGTTGGTGCCGACCACGTGGATGATCGGCATCTCGGGCATGGCCCGACGGGCCCAGAAGGCCTCCATGCGGCCAAGGGAGAGGTCCATGTGGAACAGCCCGAGCCGGTCCATGTGAGCGGCGAGTGCGGCGTAGTCGGCAATGCGAGTCATGAGGGGCAATCTAGCAGGAAGCGGGACCAGGGGGAACCCCCCGCAACCACCCGTCGTTTTGGCACGAAAGGCGGCCCAAACGGCGCGCCCCGCCCCTATTTCAGCAGCGAAACGGCCAGCCCGATCAGCGCGCAGCCCACGCCCGCCAGGACCATGACCAGTCCGGCCACGGCCTCCTCCTCCGCGCCCACCTCGCGCGCCCTGGCCACCCCGGCCCCGTGCGCGCCCATGCCGAACATCATCCCCCTGGCGAAGGACGAGCGCAGGGGCAGGATGCGCAGCAGCACCCCGCCGATGGACGCCCCGAACACGCCGGTGAGGATGACGCAGACCGCCGCCAGGTCCGGCGAGCCGCCCACGTCCGAGGCGAAGGCCATGGCGAAGGGCGTGGTGAAGGACCGGGGCAGGATGGCGAGGCGGAGCCCATCGGACAGCCCGAGCCAGCCCGAGACCAGCCAAGTCCCGCCGAAGGCGAGCAGACTGCCGCAGGCCAAGCCGACGAGCAGGGTCTGCCAATGCTTCCGGATCAGGGCGCGATGCTCGTGGATGGGCAGGGCGAAGGCCACGGTGGCCGGGCCGAGCAGCATGAGCAGCCATTGCCCGCCGCGCATGTAGTCGCCGTAGCTGGCGTGCAGGCAAAGGGCCAGGGCCAGGCAGGAGCCGCAGGTCATCAGCAGCGGCGAGCTCCACCACGCCCCCATCCGCCGGTGCATGGCCCGGCTGACAACGAAGAGGAAATAGGTGGCCCCGATCCAGAACACGGCTGCCGCGCCGCCGGACATGACGGCCGCGCTACCGGACATGGCGGGACCTCAGCACCAGGTGCCACTCCACGGCCATGGCCGTGCCGACCATGACCAGGAAGATGCCGACCACGACCACGGCCACCACCTTGAGCCCGGTCCACCCGAGAAACTCGGGATGGTTGAGCAGGGTCATGGCCGCCGGGACGAAAAAGAGCAGGAAGTTGTCCAGCAACAGCCCGGCCCCGCCGGACACCCACCGGACCGGGAATCGGCCGGACAAGAGCAGGGCCGCCAGGACGAACAGCCCCAGCACCCCCCCGGGCACGCCCAGGTGGCACGTCCGGGACGCCGCCTCGCAAACCCACCACAGGCCGATGAGCAAACCCGCCTGAAAAAACGTCCGCATCCCCCGCCCCATGGAATCACGGGCGAGGGCAACTCTGTTGTGCATGGCGATATGCCTCCTTCGGCTTGCCAAGTATGTCCGGGACGGGTAGTTGTAAAATGAATTGTTAGAATGCAATCCATTCCAAAGAGGAATAGCAATGGAACTACGGAACCTGACGACCATGGTCGAAGTCGCCCGCCAGGGGGGATTCTCCCAGGCGGCCCGCGCGCTCTTCTCCACCCAGTCCACGGTGAGCAAGGCGGTACGGCAGTTGGAGGAGGAGCTCGGCGAAGCGCTGTTCATCCGGTCCAGCGACGGGGCGCGGCTGACCGACGCCGGGGAGGTCGTCTACGCCAGGGCCGCGACCATCCTGGCCGAGGCCGCGCACCTCAAGGCGGAGGTGGCCGAACTCCAGGGGCTGCTGACCGGCAGACTCCGCCTGGGACTGCCCCTCCTGGGCAGCGCCAAGCTTTTCGCCCCGCTCTTCGCCACCTTCCGCAGCCGCCATCCCGGCGTGGAGATCGAACTGCTGGAACAGGGCAGCGCCCAACTGGAGCAGGCGGTCATGGCGGGCGAAGTGGAGCTGGCCGTCTCCCTGCTGCCCGTGGCCGAGGCCTTCGATTGGCAGGCGGTCTGCGACGACCCGCTCATGGCCCTCCTGCACCCCGACCACCCGCTGCGCCACCGCCGAACCATCCGCCTGGCCGAGCTGGCCGAGACGCCCTTCATCCTCTTCAAGAACGGCTTCGTGCTCAACCCGCGCATCGAAGAGGCGTGCCGCCGCCTGGGCTTCACGCCCCGTGTCACGGCCCGGAGCAGCCAGATGGACTTCATCGTGGCCCTGGCTGCGGCCGGGCTGGGCGTCCCCCTGCTGCCCCACGTCATGGTCGAGGGCCGACGGTTCGCCCCGCTACGCGCGATCCGCATCGACGAACCGGACCTGCGCTGGCGCGCGGCCCTGATCTGGCGGCGCGAGGCCCGCCTTTCCCCGGCGGCCCGCGCCTGGCTGGCCCTGACGCGCGAGCGGTTCCCGTCCGCCCCGCAACCCGATCCGGGGGCCCTGTCCCTCCACGAATAGCTTGACCTGCGGCCGATCCCTCGATTATCAGAGAGCCCAACGCGCCAGTAGCTCAGGTGGATAGAGCAGCGGCCTTCTAAGCCGCCGGCCGAGGGTTCGAATCCTTCCTGGCGCACCACGCAAACATAAGGACATCAATCGATGGATTGGTGTCCTTCTCCATTTTCATCCTCCCGGGCCAGGGCGTCGGAGACCACCCGGGCGGTCTTCATCAGCCGCTCGGCTATGCCCGACACCTCGCCGGGAGCCAATTGCAGGTCCGACAGGGTAAGGGTCGCCACGGCCCGCCTGCGACGGAAGATCGGGGTAGAGACGCAGGTCATCAGTTCGTTGAACTCCCGGTCGTCGATGGCGTATCCACGGCTTCGAATCCGCTCCAGTTCCTCCATGAAGTCGACCACGTTCTGGATCGTCCGGTCCGTGAACCGCTTGAAAGTCAACAAGGACAAAGCCTTGCGCTGACGCTGCTCCGGCATGAAGGCGATCAGCGACTTGCCCGAGGCCGAGGCGTGGACGAAATCCATGCCGCTCGACGCCACCGGGGAGACTATGGAGCCGATGGGGCGGTGCTCGATCACGTAATTCAACGTGCCACGCTCATAAATGACGAGCGACCCCGCCATGTTCAACGCATCCGCCAGGTCCGCCAGGTGCGGCTGCGTGGCCCCGTACAGGTCCTTGCCCTTGGAATAGGTCTCGCCCACCTCGTGCGCCATGTACCCGACGGCGTACCGCTTGTTGGATTCCCGCAGGAAATGCGCCTTTTTCAAGGTCTGCACGATGTCGAACGCGCTGGCCTTGGGAAGCCCGAGCTCGCCCCCGATCTCGGTCAGGGTCAACCCTTCCGGGCTTTCGGCCAGCAGCCGCAATATTTCCGTCACCCGGTGGGCCGTCCTGTTCACTTTCATATCCATCCTCCTGATTCATAAACGGAAAGCGCAAGCCTTCCCTTCCTCTCGTGTCCTTGCATTCTCTTCTATCGCCTTTCGATTCGACATGCAACATTTTTCGCATATGCGAACTTTTTTTCGTATTTAAAAATTTTTTTGACAATATCTTTGGGACGGCAGTAGACCGGGGTCACAGCCAACCGGAACCGGGCAGCCCCCGCCAAAGCGGCCGCCGGGGATTCCGGACAACCATAACCCGGCCGCCCGTCCCATCGAATTCCGCGGGCAGACCGAGCAGCAACCGAGTGGAGGTCGAAGTGACCGGATCTGAAAAAACAAGCGCCCGCATGACGCAGAATCGAGAGCTCTGCAAAGGATGCGGCTACTGCATCCTGCAGTGTCCCAAGGACGCCCTTTCCTTCTCCAGCACGGTGAACCGCAAGGGCTACAACGTCGTCGACATCGACCAGGAAAAATGCATCCAGTGTGCGATCTGCTACACTGTCTGCCCCGATTCCGTATTCGAACGAGTGGAGGCCTAGGCATGTCCAGACAACTCATGAAAGGCAACGACGCCCTCTCCGAGGCAGCCGTTCGCGCCGGTTGCCGCTTCTTCGGCGGCTACCCCATCACCCCCCAGAGCGAGATTCCCGAGTACCTCTCCTGGCGCATGCCCGAAGCCGGCGGCACCTTCATCCAGGCCGAATCCGAACTCTCCGGCGTCAACATGGTGTACGGCGCGGCCGCCGCGGGCTTCCGGGCCATGACCAGCTCCTCCGGCCCCGGCTTCAGCCTGCTGCAGGAGGGCATCTCCTACATCGCCTCCGCCGAGCTTCCGGCAGTCTTCGTCGACGTCCAGCGCTACGGCTCGGGCCTCGGCGACATCTTCCAGGCCCAGGGCGACTACTGGCAGGCCACGCGCGGCGGCGGCCACGGCGACTATCGCATGTTGGTCTACGCCCCGGCCTCGGTGCAGGAGAGCGTGGACCTCGTGTCCGTGGCCTTCGACAAGGCCGACCAGTACCGCAACCCGACCCTCATCCTCTCCGACGCCTCCATCGCCCAGATGATGGAGCCGGTCACCCTGCCCGAGATGCGGGAGCATGACCCGAACGCGGATTGGGCCGTACGCGGCAAGCACGGCAAGCCCTTCAAGCGCGTGACCTCGACCATGTACTACATCGAGGACTTCGACGCCTACATCAAGGGCAAGTACGACGAAATGGCCGAGGCCGAGCAGCGCTGGGAATCCGTCCGGGTCGACGACGCGGACGTGGTCCTCGTGGCCTACGGCATCAGCTCCCGCATCTGCCGGGAGGCCGTGGAGATCGCGCGCGGCCGGGGCGTCCGCCTGGGCCTGCTGCGGCCCATCACCCTGTGGCCCTTCCCGGCCAAGGCCTTCGCCGAGGTCAATCCTCTTGTGAAGGCGTACTTGTCCGTGGAACTCAGCGCCCTTCCGAAAATGGTGGAGGACGTCCGGCTCGCCTGTGAAATGAAAGCCCCGGTGGAGACCTTCCTCGGCGGCGCGCATATCCCCGAATCCTCCGCCATCGTCGAACGCGCGGTGGCCATTCTCAACGCACAGAGGTAGTCAAATGTCGGAAAAACTTACTCCCAAGCTGCTCGTCGAGCCGAACAAGTTCTGCCCCGGCTGCGGCCACGGCATCATCAACCGCGTCCTGGCCGAGGTGCTGGAAGAGTCCGGCCTAGCGGACCAGGCCGTCGGCGCCCTGGCCGTCGGCTGCGCCTGCCTGATGATGGACACCTTCGGCACGGACTGGGTCCAGGCCCCCCATGGCCGGGCCGCGGCAGTGGCCGTCGGCGTCAAGCGGATGCGCCCCGAATGCTGCGTCTTCACCTACCAGGGCGACGGCGACTCCATGTCCATCGGCTTCTCCGAGACCCTCTATGCCGCCATCCGCAACGAGAACATCACGGCCATCCTGGTGAACAACGGCATCTTCGGCATGACCGGCGGCCAGATGGCCCCCACCTCCCTGCCGGGCCAGAAAACGACCACCTCGCCCAAGGGACGCGACGCCGCCACCACCGGCCAGCCGCTGAACATGATCGACCAGATGAAGCACCTGCCCATCGGCTACCTGGCGCGCGGCTCCGTGGCCTCCGCCAAGGACATCAACAACCTGAAGAAATACATCAAGACCGCCATCGAGACCCAGATGAACGGCGGCGGATACTCCATGGTGGAAGTGCTCTCCTTCTGCCCCACCAACTGGAAGATGAACATGGAGAAGAGCGTCGCCCACGTCCAGGACACGGTCAAAGCCATCTTCCCCGTGGGTGAATTCGTCAAAAATGGAGAAAGAACCGATGCTTAGTATCACTTGCGCAGGTTTCGGCGGCCAGGGAGTGCTCACCGCCGGTTTGTTGCTGGCCCATGTCTCCATGGAGTCCGGCAAGGAGATCACCTGGGTCCCGTCCTACGGCTCCGAGATGCGCGGCGGCACCGCAAGCTGCCGCCTGCGGATCGGCGACGAGCCCATCCTGAACCCCTTCTTCAGCGCCATCGACGCCCTGATCGGCATGAACCAGGACTCCGTGGACACCTTCCAGGGCGCCATCGCCCCCGGCGGAGTGCTCATCGCCAACTCCAGCATGGTCCGGGGCGGGGCCTTCCGAGACGACATCCGCGTCGTCGAGGTCCCGGCCACCGAGATCGCGGGCGAGCTGAAGAACCCGCGCGGGGCCAACCTGGTCATGCTCGGCGCGGTCATCGGGGCCACCGGCCTGGTGGACGCCGAGGAGTTCGCGGACGGCATCGACGCCTACTTCAACAAGAAAGGCCGCAACAACCCGCTCAACCGGGAATGCTTCATGCGCGGCGTCCAGGCCGCTGCGAACGCCTAGGAGCCGAAGCCATGAGCATGGAAAAACTCCTGTCCCCGAAGACCGTCGCCATTGTCGGCGCGAGCGAGAAGGAGGGGTTCGGCGGCGACACCTGCCGCAACGTCCTCGCCTACGCGAACACCGACAACGTGTACTTCGTCAACCCCAAACGGGACGAGGTGTTCGGGAAGCCGTGCCACCACACCCTGGCCGACATCCCCGTGGACATCGACATGGTGGTGCTGTGCACCCCGCAGAAGACCATCGAGCCGCTGCTGCGCGAGGCGGCGGCCAAGGGAGCGGGCGGCGCGGTGGTATACGCCAGCGGCTACTCCGAGGTCGGCACCCCCGAGGGCGTGGCCGCCGAGGAGAGCCTCAAGGCCCTCTGCGCCGAGCTCGACATCTCCCTCATGGGCCCCAACTGCGCCGGGTTCATCAACTACATCGACCGGGTCGTCGGCTTCGCCTTCATCTCGGACGAACGCGACCGCACCGGCTCCGTGGGCCTCGTCTCCCAGAGCGGCCAGCTCTGCCTCTCGTTCATGGACAACAAGTCCATGCGGTTCTCCTATTCCATCTCCTCGGGCAACAGCTCCGTGGTGACCATGGAGGACTACCTGGACTACCTGATCGAAGACGGACACACCAAGGTCGTGGGCCTCTACCTGGAGGGCGTCACCCAGCCCGCCAAGTTCGAGAAGGCGCTGGCCAAGGCCGCCCGGATGCGCAAGCCCGTCGTGGTCCTCAAGGCCGGGCGGAGCGAAAAGGGGAGCAAGGTCGCGGCCTCCCACACCGGCTCCCTCTCCGGCGCCGACGTCATCTACGACGCCCTGTTCCGGAAGTTCGGCGTGATCCGCGTCAACGACGCGGAGGAACTGCTGGCCACCACCCAATTGTTTGCGACCTTGCCAACCCTGCCCCGGCAGACCGGTCTCGCCTCCATCAACCTGTCGGGAGGCGAGACCGGCATCTGCGCCGACATGGGCGAGATGGCCGGGGTCGAGTACCCCGACTTCGAGGCGGCGACGCTCGAAAAGCTGCGCGCCCTGCTGCCCTCCTACGCGAGCCCGGCCAACCCGCTGGACACCACGGCGACGATCTCCTATGACGCCGACGTCTATGCGTCGGTCCTGCAGACCGTCATGGACGATCCCGGCGTCGGCCTCGTGGTGATCGGCTACACCCTGCTCCACGAAATCGCCGACCCGTGCATCCACTACATGGCGCGGGGCATCGAGCAGGTCGTCAAGAACGGCCGCTCCAAACCCATGGTCATGCTCCCGTTCTTCGAGAACTCCCGCAACCCGGAGTACCTCGACCGGCTGAACGGCCTCGGCGTGCCGGTGCTGCCGCCGCCCACCTACGGGTTCGCGGCCCTGCGCCATCTTGTCGACTTCATCGGCTACAACCCCGATGAAAACACGCTGGAGCTGGCCATCCCCGACAAGCGGGAAGGCGCGGGCCGCCGGACGCTCTCCGAGTTCGAAAGCGGGGCCATCCTGCGCGAGTACGGCGTGCGCACCCCGGAGGGAAGCGTGGTCGGCACGGCCGAGGAAGCGGCGGAAACGGCCGAGTCCCTCGGCTACCCCGTGGTCATGAAGATCGCCTCCGCCGACATCGCCCACAAGTCCGACATGGGCGGCGTGGCCCTGAACATCGGGAGCGCGGACGAGGCGCGCCAGGCCTTCGAGCGCATCATGGGCAACGCCCGCAAGCACGCCCCGAAGGCCCGCGTGGACGGCGTCTACGTCCAGAAGATGCTGGCCCCCGGCCTGGAGGTCATCATCGGCGTGAACAGCGACCCGCAGTTCGGCCCGGCCGTGCTGGTGGGCCTCGGCGGCATCTTCGTGGAGATCTTCCGCGACACCTCGCTGCGCCCCGCGCCGTTCGGCAAGGACGAGGCCAGGCGGATGCTCAGGCGGCTGAAGGCCTTCCCGCTCTTCAACGGCTACCGGGGCCAGGAGGAGCTGGACGTCGAGGCGCTGGCCGAAACCATCGCGAACGTGGCCCGCCTGGCCGCCGAGCGGCGAAACGAGATCGTCGAGCTCGATATCAACCCCGTGTTTGTCTACGGCAAAGGCAAGGGAATCTGCGCTGCGGACGCCCTCGTCGTGGTGAAGGATTAGCACACCGGCGGCCCCGGAGCGCCGGGGCCGCCGACAAACCCAGGTTTTCAGGAGGTTGGCATGAATCTTTTCAGGAAATACTTCGTGTTGTTCGCGCTCTCGCTCGGATACGCCGCCAGTTACATGTTGCCGTACATCAAGTACGTTTTCTACGACCAGTTGCTGGAAGGAGTCGGCTGCAACAACGAGCAGGCGGGCTTCCTGCTGACCGTCTACACCATCACCGCGCTTGTCCTGTATATCCCCGGCGGCTGGGTGGCCGACAAGTTCAAGGCCAAATACGTGCTGGTGGCCTCCCTGTTCGCCACGGGCGTGCTCAACTTCGCCTTCGCCCTGAACATGAACTACTCCTTCGCCCTGGTCGTATGGGTCCTCCTGGCGTTCAGCACCGCCTTCGCGTTCTGGTCGGGCATCATCAAGGCCATCCGCCTGCTCGGCACCGCGGCGGAGCAGGGCAAGCTCTACGGCTTCTTCAGCTCCGGCGTGGGGGCGTTCTCGGCCATCACCGCCTCCGTCGCCCTGTACGTCTACGGCCTCTTCACCGCCGACGCAGTGGGCGGCCTCAAGGGGGTCATCTACGTCCAGGGCGCGACCTGCGTCCTCTCGTCGATCATCGTGTTCTTCTTCTTCGAGGAAGCCAAGGACGCGGCCGAGGAATCGGAAGACGACAAGTTCAAGACCAGCGACATCCTCATCGTGCTGAAGAATCCCATGACCTGGGCCATCTCCATCCTGATCTTCTGCGGCCACGGCATCTACACCAGCACCTCCTACTTCAACCCCTACATGACCAAGGTCATCGGCGTGACCATGACCTTCTCCGGCCTGCTCGCCATCGTCCGCACCCATGTGCTCCGCCTGACCTGCGGTCCCCTGGGCGGCATCTTCGCGGACAAGCTGAAGTCCCCGGCCCTGGTCATCATCAGTTGTTTCGCGCTGATGACCTCCATCCTGATCGTCTTCATGCTGCTGCCCGTGGGCACCAGCGCCGCCGTGGTCATCGGCCTCCAGCTCCTGCTCGCCGCCGTGACCTTCACCTGCTACTCGATCCTCTACTCCTGCATCGAGGAGGTCGGCATTCCCCGGCGGTTCACCGGCACGACCGTGGCGGTCGCGTCCATGATCGGCTACCTGCCCGACATGATCTACAACCCGCTCTTCGGCGTCTGGCTCGACAGATTCGGCAACACCGGCTACCTGTATATCTTCAGCTTCCTCGCCGCGTCCGGCGTCGTCGGCCTCTTCTCGGCCCTGATGATCCGGCGCAACAGCGTCACCGCAGTCAGGGCGACTTCCCAGGCGGCGTAACCGCGTAACCAGCAACGGCCGGACAGGACGTTCCTGTCCGGCCATGCGCAACAAGAGGGGGCGGCATGGAAGCGATCGACTACACGGTGCTGGTGCTCTACTTCTGCTCGTTGCTCGCCATCGCCGTGCACGCGAACAGAAAGCAGAAGACCACGGAAGACTACTACGTCGGCGGGCGCGGGGTGGGCACCCTGTCGCTGGCCGCCCTCTGGATGTCGTCGTGGGTGGGCGGGGCCGCCATCATGGGCACGGCGGAGAAATCCTACCAGATCGGCATATCCTCGCTCTGGTACCCCTTCAGCATGTTCAGCGGCTTCATCTTCTTCGCCCTCATCTTCGCCGGCAGGATCAAGGAGCTGGGCGACAAGCACCGCCACATCACCTATTCGGACCTCATCGAGCAGCGATACGACACCAGGGTCCGCCTCGTCAGCACCATCACAACCATCCTGGCCTACATCGGCTACACGGCCAGCCAGCTCCTGAGCGCGGCCCAGATCATCACCTCCATCACCGGCGTCGGCCTCGGCGTCTCGTTCCTCGTCGCCACGTCCGTCACCGTGGTCTACACCTCCATCGGCGGTTTTTTCGCCGTCGAAAAGACCGACCGTTTCCAGACCCTGCTCGTCATCATCGGCGTCTCCGGCGTGGCGGTTCCCCTGACCTGGCATTCGCTCGGGGACGTCTCCCGCCTTTCCACCGAGCTGCCGACCGGCTTCTTCAATTTCGGGGCCTGGGGCTGGGGGGCCATTCTCGCCATGTTCATCAGCATGGTGCTGACGTTCTTCACCTCCATGGACAGCTACACCCGCTGCTATGCTGCCAGGACGGCGCGGGCCGCCCGCAACGGCACGCTGCTCGCCGCCCTTATCGTCCTGTGCATTTCCGTCTCCATCTGCTTTCTCGGCATGAGCGCAAGGCTCATCATCCCTGCCGGAGAGGACGGCACGTCCACGCTGATCCGGCTCATCATCCACATCTTTCCCGTCGGGGTGAAGGGGCTGATGCTGGTGGCCATCCTTTCGGCCATCATGTCCACGGCGGACACCTGCATCCTGTGCGCCTCCGCCAACCTGACCCGCGACATCTACCAGCGGTTCATCAACCCCGGCGCGCACCAGGCCAAGGTCATGCGGCTGAGCATCGCCAGCTCCATCCTGGTGGGCGTCATCGGCGCCCTGGTGGGCTGGTACTCCAAGAGCATCATCAACCTGCTCATCATGGCTTTCACCATCAATTCGGCAGGCCTGTTCCTCCCGACCATGGGCGTCCTGTTCTGGAGGCGCGCCTCTTCCACGGCCGCCTTCTGGAGCATCAGCGTCGCGCTGGTGACGGTCATCGGCTGGTACCTGGCCCGGAGCGCCTTTCCCGAATCCGCGCTCTTCTCCATCGACCCCGTCTGGCCCGGCCTGCTGGCCTCGGCCCTGTTCTTCTTTTCCCCCAGCTTTGCGCCCCGAAGGGCGCGGGAGGCCGAATAAATGCTCGCCGCCACCCTGTTGAGAGACTGCTGGGTGCAGCTCTACTCCGCCATCGCGCTGGAGCTCGGCGGCACCCTGGCCGTCAAGTATTCCGAGGGGTTCTCCCGGCTCATCCCCTCGGCCTGCGTGATCGGGCTCTATTCCGCCTCGTTCTTCATCATGAGCCAGGCCGTCAAGAAGATCGAACTCGGGGTGGCCTACGCCATCTGGTCCGGCGTCGGCATCATCGCGACCTCCGTGCTCGGCGTGATCCTGTTCAACGAAAGCATCACGCTCAGAAAATTCATCAGCGTGGCCATCATCCTGGTCGGCGTCGTCTCGCTCAACCTGACGGCGACGGAATAGCCAACGTCTATCAACCCACAACTCACTGTTGGAGCATGTATGTTGCACCAAGAATTCATCAGCAAACTCGAAGCTCTCCTCGGCAAGGACCGCTGCTCCTTCTCCCCGGAGGACATGGTCGCCTATTCCTATGACGCCAACCCCGAAAAGCGCGCCAAGCCCGAGGGCATGGTCTCGCCCAAAAACACGGAGGAAGTGGCGGAAATCATGAAGCTGGCGTATGCGTACGACGTCCCGGTCACGCCGCGCGGCGGCGGCAGCGGCTACACCGGCGGCTGCGTCCCGGTCCGGGGCGGCATTGTCATGGCCATGGATCGCTTCAACCGGATTCTCGAAATCGACCGGGACAACTTCCTCGTCATCGTCGAGCCCGGCGTGGTGGTCAAGGACCTCCAGGCCGAGGCGGACCGCATCGGCCTGATGTATCCGCCCGACCCCGCCTCCATCGCCTTCGCCACCATCGGCGGCAACATCGCGGAAAACGCGGGCGGCATCCGCGCCGTGAAGTACGGCGTGACCAAACACTACGTCATGGGCCTGGAAGTGGTCCTGCCCACGGGCGAGATCGTCCGGACGGGCTCCAAGTGCATCAAGGATGTGGCGGGCTACAACCTGACCGAGCTCTTCGTCGGCTCCGAGGGAACGCTGGGCGTCATCACCAAGGCCGTGGTCAAGGTCGTGCCCAAGCCGGAGGCCCGCCGGACCATGACCGCCACCTTCGCCACCCTGGAAAAGGCGGCCGAGGCCGTCAGCGCCATCTACGCCACAGGCGTCCGCCCGGCCACCCTGGAATTCCTGGACCGCATCTCCCTGGAGGCCGTGGAAAAGGCCATCGCCTTCGGCGCGAAGCCCGAGGAGGGCGCGCTCCTGCTCATCGAGGTGGACGGCTCGGACCACGGCCTCGACGCCGAGGTGGAGAAAATCCAGGCCGCCTGCGAGAAGTGCGGCGTCATCACCTTCCGCAAGGCGCAGACCGACGAGGACCGCGAGGACCTCTGGAAGGCGCGCCGCGCCCTCTCCTTCGCCCTGTGCGAGATCGCCACGGAATGGGAGGACGACGACATCTCGGTGCCCATCGCCCGCATCCCGGCCATGATCCGCAAGCTGGACGAGATCGCCGAACGCCACCACATCATCATCGCCAACTTCGGCCACTACGGCGACGGCAACATCCACATCGGCATGACCACCGGCAAGAACGGCGGTCCCTTCCCCATGGTGGCCAAGCAGGAGGTCGTCGCCGCGGTGGTGGAGCTCGAAGGCCGCATCGCCGCCGAGCACGGCATCGGCTGCGTCAAGGTCGAGAACCTGCACTGGAACATCGACGAGCCGACCATGAACCTGATGCGCCGCTTCAAGACGCTGCTGGACCCCAAGGGATTGCTCAATCCGGGCAAAGTGATGCCCGAGGTATAAGCCATGGCGAAACAGACCCAAGCCGAAAAATTGGCCGCGCTGCAAAAGCTGGTCAAAAACGAAACCGACAAGTGCATCCGTTGCGGCGAGTGCCGGACCGTCTGTCCGGTGTTCGGCGAGACGCCCCTGGAACGATATACGGCCCGGGGCAAGATCGCCATCGCCGACAGCCTGGCGCGCGGCGAGCTGGAGTTCGACGCGCACACCCGCGAGCTCTTCGACAACTGTCTGCTGTGCACCGGCTGCGCCAGCCAGTGCTCCAGCGGGGCTCGGGCGGACAAGGTGGTCATCGCCGTGCGCGAGGCCTTTGCCGACAAGCTGGGCGTCCCCCTCGTCAAGAAGGCCGTGGCCCAGGCCCTCTCCCTGCCCGGCGGCGTGCTCGAAACGGGCGCGAGGATCGGCTCTGCGGCGCAAAAGCTCGCCTTCAAGGCCGTGCCGGAGACCAGCGGGCTCTACCGCCGCTTCGCCATGCCCCTGGTCGACAAGGACCAGTACGTGCCGCAACTGGCGGCCACCCCCTTCCGGAACGCGGTCCGGTTCGCCGGAAACCCGGACCAGCCCAAGGTGATCTTCTTCACCGGCTGCATGACCAACTACTTCATGACCGAAATCGGCCACAGCCTGGTCAAGGTCCTCAACGCCCTCGGCGTCGCCGTGGAGGTCCCGCCGGACCAGGCCTGCTGCGGCATGCCCATGCTCGCCTCGGGCGAGCACGAGATCGTGCGCAAGCAGGCCAGGCGGAACATCGGGGCCCTGGCCCTCGGCGGCGCGGACGTGCCCATCGTCACCGCCTGCGCCTCCTGCGGCCACATGCTCAAGCACGGCTACCTGGACCGGTTCGGGGACGACCCCGGACTCGCGCCGGGACTGGAGGACATCGCCGCGCGCACCCGCGACATCACCGAGTTCCTGGCGGCCGACGCCCTCCGGGACCGGCTGGCCGCCCTGACCGCGAAGGCCGCCCGGCGGAGCGCCACCTACCATGACCCCTGCCACCTGCGGAAAGCCCAGAAGCTGGTCACGGAGCCCCGGCGCATCCTGGAGATGGCGACCGGCGGCGCGGTGGACGAGATGCGCCACCCCGAGGCCTGCTGCGGCCTCGGCGGCACTTACTGCCTCGCCAACATGGAGCGCTCCAAGCAGATCCAGGCCAAGAAGATCGAGGACGCCGTCTCGACCCGGGCGGACGTCGTCGCCACCGCCTGCCCCGGCTGCATCCTCCAACTGCGGGACGGAATGCGCAGGCGCAAGGGCGCGAACATGCCGGTCAAGCACATCATCCAGCTCCTCGCCGAGGCCATCGGCGCATAGCCCCCGCGCACCAACGGCGAATCCCCCGGCGGCCGGACGACCGCCGGGAGATTCGCCGCCCTGGCCGGGCCGGGTTCAGTGGCCGGAACCGTACGGCAGGGACGAGTGATGCAGGAAGATGCGCAGCCGCCCAGAGTTGTCCCGGACGTAGCCGAAGGTGAACTCCACCTTGGACTCCCGCCCGGTCCCCGCGTCGGTGAAATAGTAATTGCCCTGGGCGATGGCGTCGCAGTCGTGCACCACGATCTTCTGTTGGCCGAACCGCACCTTGGACCAGGGTTGCAGGGCGAAGCCGTGGTCCTCGGACGCCACGCCGCCCACGAAATAGGAAATCGCGCCTTCCCTGTCGGGCCGGAACTGCCGGTCTGCCGCCTTGGTGGGCTTGAACAGAACCTCGGCCAGGCCGTAGGCGTACAGGCGGTCGATGGCCTCGCCCGCCGCCGCCCGGCAGTCCCCGCCCACCTGGCAGGCCTTTCCGATGGCCACGATGGCCGCGCCCCATTCCTTCTCCGCATTCAGCACGTCCTGCTCCGTGATGGGCCCGGCCAGGGAGGGGGCGGCTGTGCAGAGCATCAGGAAAAGCGCGGCATAACTCAAGATCATGCGCATGGGAGGACTCCTCGGGTTGCGGTATGGGACCTCCAGCATACCTGGGCCCGCGAACCGCGGTCAATCGAATTGGACCGCCATGCGGGACAGCCCCCCCGCAGGTCGGACAACCCGGTTGACAAACCGCCGTGCGTGCGTATGGGATGGTGTACGCCCCTTCCGGCCCCCGCCGGGCCGGCGGCGAAACGACCCCTTGCGCGAGACGAGGCCGCCCATCATGATCCGGACCACAGGCAAAACCCAGACGCTGATCGCCCTCCTGCTGCTGGCGCTCTGCCTTGCGCCCGTGGCCGGGTTCGGTCAGGCCCTCGACCAGCCCCTGAACCGGGGGACCGACGCGGCCCGATTCGCCCCCGCCATCCTGGGGGGTGACGCCGGGACCGCCGATCGCGTCGAACGCACCCGCGCCCCGGAGGCCAGCCCCGTCCCGGACGCCCTGCTTCCGGGAACGGTCCTTTTCCGGCCCGTCGTCACGGACTCGCCCGCCGCAACGGACCTCGGCGCAAGCCCCGCCGCCAGCGGCAGGGCCCGGTCCATCCCCATCCGCGCCCCGCCCCGCCTTCCGCTCTGATTCCCCTGCGCCAATGGACGCCGGGCCGCACAGCCGCGCCCGGCGCAGCATGTTCCCGGAACACAGCGGAGGCCGTATGAAAAACGACGCAGCCAAGCCGTTGTCCACGGACGGAACGCCTGCCGCCGCCACTCAGCCGAATGCTGCCCCGAAGCAGTACACCCTGCGCGAGCAGATCGTGATCGGGCTGAAGCTAGGCATCAGCGCGGGCCTGTTCCTCCTGGCCATCTGGCTTGTGGAGCACAGCTAGCCACGACAGGGCCCCGGCGGGAGACGCGCTCCCGCCGGGGCCTCATTTTTCGGAGCCGGGACGGATCAGGCCTTCCAGCCGCCGCCCTTGAAGACGATCCGGTTGAGGGCAAGGGCCATGTCCGAGGCCGCCATGGTGTCGGTGACGATCTCGATGTACACGCCGGCCTTCGCCTTGCCCGCGCGGGTCAGGGCCTTGTCCAGCTCGCCGTTGGTGGCGACGCGGGCGCACTCCCAGTCCTTCATGCCAAAGGCGGACGGGAGCTCGCTGTAGTTCCACTGGGCCAGATCATTATAATAGATGGAGGGGTCCTCGCATAGCATCCGCTCGATCAGGTAGCCGTTGTTGTTCAGGCAGATGACCACGGGCCGCAGACCGAAGCGGCCGAACTGGCCGATCTCCTGGACCGTGAGCTGATGCGAACCCTCGCCCGTGACCAGGACGGTCCGGGCGTCGGGCCGGGCCATGGCCGCGCCGAAGGCCGCCGGGGTGGCCCAGCCGATGGCCCCCCACAGGGTCTGGTTGAAGAAGACCGCGTCCTCCGGAAGCTTGGCCGTGACCAGGCCCATGGACGCGGTGCCGGTCTCGGCCATGATGATGTCGCCGGGGCGAAAGAATTTCTCCAGCCGGGGGTACAGGTAGCCCGTGGTGATCGGGTCGGCCGTCTTGCCCTTGGGCTTGCCCAGCCCGGCGGGCTTGAACGGAACCCTGGCCTTGCCCTTGGCCGCCTTGGCGGCCAGGGCGGCCAGCACGTCCTCGATGTACACGCCGGGGTAGACGGCCGGGCCGATCTCCACCCGGTCGGGCTGGATGCGCACGTCCCGCGACCGGTCGATGTTGGCGGTGAACGCGCCGGTGTTGATGTCCGACATGACCGTACCCAGGCTCAGGACCAGATCGCTGCCCTCCACGTATTCGCGCACGTCGCAGGCCTGGATGCGGCCGTTGTACACGCCGATGAAGTTGGGGTGGGATTCCGAGAGCGTGCCCTTGCCCATGAACATGGAGGTGAAGGGCACGCCTGTCTTCTCGATGAGGGCGCGGACCGCGTCGCGCAGCTCGTACCGTCCGATGAGGGAACCCACCAGGATCACCGGCGACTTGGCCTTGCACATGCGCGCGGCCAGGAGGTCGGCCACGGCGGCCAGAGTCCCGGGGTCGCTGGACGGGCCGGGCACGGGCGTCAGCGAGGCGCAGCCAAGCTCCATGAGGGCGAAGTCGCCCGGCACGCCGATGTAGACGGGCTGCTTGCGGGTCAGGGCGGCCTTGATGACGCGGTCGGTCTCGGCCAGGGCGTTCTCCGGCGTCAGGATGGTCCGGGCGCAGACCACGGGCGCGGTCATCTTGTAGAAAAGGTCGAACTCGCCGTTGCCCAGGGTGTGGTGCATCAGCCCGCGCCGCCGCTGGATGACGTCCTTGGGCATGCCCACGATGTGGATCACGGGCAGATGCTCGGCATAGGCCCCGGCCACGCCGTTGAGGGCGCTCAACTCGCCCACGCCGTAGGTGGTGCAGAGCGCGGCCACGCCCTTGATGCGGGCGTAGCCGTCGGCCGCGTAGGCGGCGTTGAGCTCGTTGCAGCAGCCGATCCAGCGCAGCTCCCTGTCGTTGCAGATGGCGTCGTTCACGGGGAACGCATAGTCGCCCGGCACGCCGAAGATGTCGGTGACGCCGATTTCCTTGAGACTATCGAGAAGATGACGGATGACGGTTTTGCCCATGGACTCCTCCGGTTGGTGCGCGCGGCGTTGAGGGGACTCGACACATACCCCGTATCTATCCGAACAGGGGACTTGTGGGAACAGCGATCAACAGCTTTATTCGTCTCGGTCAGGCGGCGGCCGGGGGGCAGGTGATGGTTATCAGGGTCTCGTCGCGCTCGTCGTCGATGTCCAGGTGCAGGTCCAGCCCCATGGCGTCGGCCTGGAGCTTGGCGGAATAGGCCCCGAGCCCGGTGCCGCGCTTCTTGCCGTGGGTTTTGTATTTCTGGAAGAACTGGCCCCGGATCTCGCGTGGCACGGCTCCCCGGTTGCGGATGCTCACGCGGCAGCCGTCGCCGCCCACCTCCACGAAGACCGCGCCGCCCGCCGGGGAGGCCTCGATGGCGTTGGTCAGCAGGTTCGCGAAGATGCTGTGCAGCAGGTCCTCCGAGGCCATGACCGGCAGCGCGTCCAGCGAGGCCGGGAGCCCGGCCGCTGACAGCCTCACCTCCACCGCCGAGGCGCGCGCCAGGGAGGCGGATTCCCCCAGGACGGCGCGCAGGACCCGCAGCGCGTCCACCCGCTCGGGCTCGTAGGCGAAGGTGCCCTGCTCCATCTTGAACAGGTCGAGGGAGTTGTTGACCATGCGCAACATGCGACGGCTGGCCTCCTCCAGGGCGGCCAGAAGCGAGCGCTGCGCCTCCGTGAGATTGCCGTCGGCCAGGAGCAGGCCCGGGATGGCGATAATTCCGCTCAGTGGGCTTTTGAGGTCGTGGCGCATGATCTGGTCCACGCTCTCCTTGAGCCGCTCGAAATCCTTGCGGTCCGTGACGTCCTCCAGGGTGGCCACGTGGTTGAGCAGCGCGCCGTCCCCGCCGGTCACGGGCGCGACGGACAGGCGCAGCCAGCGGGAATCGCCGTTCGCCGGGGAGCGGTGCAGCTCGCCCCGCCACGCCCGGCCGGAGGTGATGGCCTCCCCGAACCCGCGAAAGGCCGCGCCATCCTCCACGCCCTCCAGCAGGGAGGGGAGCGTACGCCCCCGGAACTCAGCCGGACCGGTCCCCATCATCGCACAGAACGCGGGGTTGCCATATTCCACCAGCCCCAAGGGGTCGGTGATGACGATGGCCCCCGGGTTGCCCTCCACGGCCAGGATCAGCTTGCGCAGTTCACGTTCCTGCCGCCGCCGTTCGGTCACGTCCCGGTCCACGCCCCGGTATCCCCGGACCTCGCCCCGCTCGTCCACGATGGTCATGCCGTGCCGCTCCAGGACCACGCGGCGGCCGTCGCGGTGGACGAACTCGCTCTCCTGGTTGACCAGGCACGGGCAGACGTCGCCGGGCGCGGCGAAGACCCTCCTCGCCCGGGCCGCGTCCTCCGGGGCCAGGAAGTCGGCCACGGGCCGCCCGACCATCTCCTCGGGCTCGTAGCCGAGGATGGCGCGGACGTGCGGGCTGACGTAGGTGTACTCGCCCTGCCGGTTTTCTTCCCAGATGATGTCCATGGAGCTCTCGACCAGGGCGCGGAACTTGGCCTCGGAATCCTGCAGGGCCTTGAAGAGCACGGCGTGGGGCTTGGTCAGCCCCGTGGACACCAGGGCCTTGTAGATCAGATAAAAGGAGAAGACCTTGAAGTAGTGGCCGACCAGGTTGGAAAAGCCGTAATTGCTGATGTAGAAGGTGAAAGCCAGCTCCGAGGCGATGGTGAAGACCAGGGACCAGACCAGCCAGCGATGTACCGCCGGGTCGAACTCCTTGCGCACGCTCAGCAGGATCGCAATGTCCAGCAGCAGGATGGCGGAGATGACATACTCGCTGTTCTTTTTGAACGGGGTCAACCCCTGCCCCTCGACAAAGCAGACCGGAAAGACGTGCCACCAGAAGATGGCGGCGATGACCAGCAGCGTGACGGCCGAGAAGGCCGCGAACACCGCCTGCGGATTGAACCGGCGCCGCTCGCGCACGAACAGGAAGGCGGCCAGCAGCGACAGGCTCTCCATGTAGCGAGTGGCGATCCAGAGCTGGTTGGCGTAATACTGGTAGGAGAAAATGCCCATCCCCTTGTAGGAAAGCGTGTGCAGAAGATCCAGCAGGGCGATGAACAGATAGGCGATGGCCAGGAAGAGCAGGTAGTTGTTTTTGATATAGCTGCGGGAATTCCAGCCGATGACGAAGATGCCGAAGGCGACGACGATGCTGAACATCTCCGCCAGGGCGTGAAACAGCAGATAGCTGTCGAGACTCGTAAAATAGAGCCCGACCAGCACAGTCGCCCCCAAAACGAAATTGGCCGCCCTGCTTTTCGTATTGGAATTCAAGATGAACCTCTGGATGACGACCCTACCAGCAAGCCCCACCTTTTTCCGTTATAATCCTCCTTCACTTTAGAAAAGATTTCCTCCGCGCATTCCCGATGCCCGATTGCATATCCCTGCTTGACGTTGGCGATTTTAGTCATTTAAATATATAATATCAGAAAAAGAGATCCGGCGATCATTCAATCCGGCAAAGGCCCTGTGCAACGCCAACCCGCCGACGGCGGCCGCCAGGCGGGGAGTGCAGGCCAAAACGGGTCTGCAGGCATCTTACCAGGAGGTATTTCATGCAATATCTCAAGAAGTTCTCCCCTCTGATCGTGGCCATCATCATGGCCCTCATGCCCACCCCGGAGGGGCTGGCCCCCAACGGCTGGTATTTTCTCAGCATCTTCGTCGGCGTTGTGGTCGGCCTCATCATCGAGCCCATCCCGACGGCCCTGGTGGGCCTGACCGGCGTTTCCGTGGTGGCCATGCTCCGGCTCATCGACCCCAGCGCCACGGTAAACCGGAACTGGGCGCTTTCCGGCTTCTCCAACGGCGTCATCTGGCTGATCTTCGCGGCCTTCATGTTCGCCCTGGGCTACCAGAAGACCGGGCTGGGCAAGCGCATCAGCCTGCTGCTCATCAAGTACCTGGGCAAGCGGACCCTGGGACTGGGCTACGCCGTGGCCTTCTCCGACGCCATCCTGGCCCCGTTCATGCCGTCCAACACCGCCCGCAGCGCGGGCACCATCTATCCGGTGGCCAGCAACATCCCGCCCATGTTCGGGTCCACCCCGGACAACGAGCCGCGCAAGATCGGCGCCTACATCACCTGGGTGGGCATCTCGGCCACCTGCGTGACCAGCTCCATGTTCCTCACGGCCCTGGCCCCGAACCTGCTGGCCGTCGAGCTGATCCAGAAGAGCGCGGGCTTCGCCATCCAGTGGGGCCAGTGGGCCCAGGTCATGCTCCCGTGCATGATCCCCCTCTTCCTGCTGACGCCCTGGCTCGCCTACGTCATCTATCCCCCGACCCTGAAGCACTCCCCCGAAGCCCCGGCCTGGGCCACGGAGGAGCTGAGCAAGATGGGTCCGATCTCCACCAAGGAACTGATGATGCTCGGCTACGCCGTCACCGCCCTGATCCTGTGGATATTCGGCAAGAAGTTCGGCATCGACTCCACCGTGGCGGCCGTGTTCATCCTCTCCCTGATGGCGCTCACCGGGGTCATCTCCTGGCAGGACGTCATCACCAACAAGGGGGCTTGGAACGTCCTGGTGTGGTTCGCCACCCTGGTGGCCATGGCCAGCGGCCTCAAGAAGGCGGGCGTCCTCTCCTGGATGGGCGGCATGGTCGCCGCGCATCTCCAGGGCCTGGAGCCCATGACCGTGGCGGTCATGCTGGTCATCCTGTTCTTCGTGCTCCACTACTTCTTCGCCAGCACCACGGCGCACACCACGGCCCTGCTGCCCCTGTTCATGGCCACGGCCGCCCCTCTGGTCCCGGCGGAGATGCTGCCCCGGCTGGCGCTCATGCTCGCCGGCTCCCTCGGCCTGATGGGCATCATCACCCCCTACGCCACCGGCCCGTCGCCCATCTGGTACGGATCGGGCTACATCAGCCAGGCGCGCTGGTGGGGGCTGGGCACCATCTTCGGAGGCATCTACCTGGCGGCCATGATCGCGGTAACGTACTTCTTCGTCTAGGCGGCCGCAGCCCATTCGGTTTCACGGCCCGGGAGCCCCGCTCCCGGGCCTTTTTCTCCCCCGCGCGCCCGGGCTACCGCCCCCGGTTCGCCACCCCGGCGGGAATGCGGCTCCCGAAAAATCGATACTCCGCATAATAATTGACATTTTTATCAACCAAGGCATAATGTCGCAAAACATCCTGCCCGGCACAGCGCCAGCGCAAAGGAGACCGGCCATGGCCACCACCGGCGACGAGGGACTCTGCCCCCTGCCCGCTTCGATCATCGATCCCATCGGAGACCTCAAGTTCCCGGTGATCCCCGACGCCATCATCGCCACCCTCGACGCCGAAAAACTGCCGCCCGAATACAAGGGCAAGGAAGTGGTCTTCGAAAAGGCCAACATCGTGGTCAACGGCAGCGACTACACCCTTGGAGCCACCACCGTGGGCATCATGGAGCTCTCGGAAAAGGGTCTGCGGGTGACGCCGCTCTGGTCCGTGTCCGACGACGCCATGACCATGCGCATGACTTTCCACCCCAAGAATTGCTTCGGCAAGCCCATCTCCGACGACAAGTACCGCGAGTACCTGCCCGAGGGGAGCAAGGGCGTGGACAACGACGTGCTGGACGAGGCCGTGGCCAGGTCGCGGGACTCGGACGCGGTGGTCGCCGACGTGGAGATCGCGAAGGGCGTGCCCCCCTCCCCCGGACGGCCCGGCGAGGTCCGGCTCATGTTCACCAAGGGCAGCGAAGTGGGCGAGCGCCAGGACGACGGCTCCATCAATTTCCGCGAGCGCGGGGCCACCGCCTGCGTGGACGAGGGCGACGAGATCGCCCGGCTCATCCCCCCCACTTCGGGCCATGCCGGCTTCGACGTCCTGGGCCGCGAGATTCCGGGCGAGGACGGCAAGCCCGCCGTGCTCAAGGCTGGCAAGGATATCCGCGCCACGGGCGAACCGGGAGAGACCATCGTCTACACGGCGGCCTCGCCGGGCATGGTCCTCTACCGCGACGACACCCTGTCCATCTCCGAGCTGCTGGAGATCAACTCCGACGTGGACCTCTCCTCCGGCAACGTGCATGTGGAAAAGGGGTCCATCCTCATCAAGGGCACCGTGACCACGGGGGCGGAGGTCACGGCCAGGGAGAGCGTGGTGGTCGAAGGCGTGGTGGAGAACGCCGTCATCCGCGCGGGGGCCGACGTCACCGTGAGCGGCGGCGTGCTCATGGAGGAGGGCGGCATCATCGAGGCGGAAGGCGCGGTAACGGCCAAGTTCATGCGCAACGCCACCATCCGCGCGGGCGGGGACGTGGTCATCGGCATGGACTGCGTCAACTGCGACATCGTGGCCGGGGGAAAGATCGTCGCCGGGTCAGACAAGGGCATCCTCAACGGCGGCGTCTACGTCTGCGGCGGCATGGACGTGGCCGAGATGGGCTCCCCGCTGGGCGCCAGGACCCACATCACCCTGGCCCTGCCCCTGGCCGAGGGCGAGGACACGGAGCCCAGGGCCCGCAAGCTGCGGGAGAAGATCGCGGAGCTGGAAAAATTCATCGGCACCGGCAACATCAAGGACACCCTGCTCCTCGCGCCCAAGGAGGACCGGGGCATCCTGGCGGAGCTGTTCAAGATCAAGGCCCTGCTGTTCCGGAAGATCGCCGAACTGGAGGAGCGGAAGCAGGCCGCGCTGGCGGCCCAGGGAGAGGAGCTGTCCAGGCGCAGGCTCAAGGCCCGCCGCACGGCCCACGCCGGGGTGACCATCAACATCGGCGATCGGTCCATCACCCTGAGCAAGGCGGAGCAGGCCTCCAAGTTCCACTGGAACCAGGAAAAGTCCGGCATCGCCATTTCCGGGATCTAGGAGGACGCCGCCATGTCGAAAGCCAAGGTAATGCTCGTCACCTCGGACTCCGGGTTCGCCGCCAAGGCCGGCGAGGTCCTGGAATCCGTAGTGGACCTGGCCTGCCTGCCCGACGCGGAAAAAGGACTGGCCATGCTGGCCGAGGACGGCCGATTCGCGGCCGTGCTCTCCGGGCTGCGCCTGCCGGGCATGAACGGCATCAAGTTCCTGTCGCGTGTGCGGCGGGAATTTCCCCGGACCATGCGCCTCATGGTCACGGCCGACCGCAGCTTCAAGACGGCGGCCGGGGCCATCAACGCCGCCCACATTTCCAAGATGCTGCCACGCCCCTGCCCGCCCCAGGCCCTCAAGGCGGCCGTGCAGGACGCCGTGCGCAAGTACCGCAGGGAACGCAAAAGCGAGGGTGACACCTGCCGCGACGTGCTCTTCGGCTGCGTGCGCATGTTGGTGGACATCATGGAGCTGACCCATCCCGACGCCGTGGAGCGGAGCAAGCGCATCCGCCGCCCGGCCCAGTGGGTAAGCGCCGAGCTCAAGGCCATGTCCACCCAGCTCATGGACATGGTGGTACTGCTCTCCAACATCGGCTGCGTGGCCCTGCCGACAGAACTGCTCGAATCCCTGGAAGCCGGGCGCCGGCCATCCAAGGAGGCGATGCAGATTTTCTACACCCACCCGAGCATCGCAGCCCACCTGCTCGGCAACGTGCCGCACATGGAAAAGATCGCGGAGGTCATCCGCCACCAGAACACGCCCGCGTCCCAGAACCCGCCGCTGGGCGCACGCATCCTCAAGGCGTGCATCGACATGGACCAGATGCAACTGACCGGGGCCCCGCCGGACAAGGCGCTGGAATTCATGGCCGCCCGGCCCAAGGTCTACGACACCGAGGTGGTGAAGGCGCTCCGTCACTATCAGGAGGAGAGCGCCCAAGCCCGCTGCCTGAAGCTCGGCGTGGCGGGGCTGGAGCCGGGCATGGTCATGGGCCGGGACATGATCGCCGGTTCCGGGGCCGTGCTCCTGCACAAGGGCGACACCCTGAGCGAGGCCTCCCACATGCGGCTGCAGACCTTCCAGGACCTGCTCAAGGTCAAGGAACCCATCTGCGTGGTCCCGCCCGACGAGGCGTAACCTTTCGGCCTTCCAGCCAAAGGACGGCCGCAAGCCCCGCCGGGACGCCTGCTCCGGGCAACGCGTTTCCCAATCGTCCAGGCCACAGAAAACGAGAAAGGCTTCTCGGGACCGTCCCTCGAAGCCTGGATTCTCGTGTGCAAATAAAAGGAAGAATGATGATTTGAACTTAGCAACCTCCGTGCCACCAGGAAGGCCGAGGTGGAATATTTCAATTATATTATTAAAAATCAGCATATTACCAACGAACATTCCTCAACCCCATTGATCTTCCTTCCGGGCAGGCCAGTAAAACTTTTTTTACCTTCACCGGAACGGCGGCCTGGGGGTACAAGATTTTTTACTCCTCCGGCCTGGAACAGGACGCAGGCCGGAGGCGTCCCGGCGCGGAACATGGCGTCGGCTCGGAGCCATGCGCGGCACGGTCCCGAAACGGGTCCGGAGAGGGCCCGGACCGGCCCAGAAGCAAGGCCCGCCGCCGTCCCGGGGCCTCCGGGGGGCGTGGCGGAAAACATGCTGAAATTACAGGATCAAAATAATCTGCATTTTCTCTTAAAAAAAACCTTGCAAAGGGGAATGGGCGCGTATATAAGCCTTTCTCACCTGAACGTGCCGAAGTGGTGGAATTGGTAGACACGCTAGGTTCAGGGTCTAGTGGGGGTTCCCCCGTGGAAGTTCGAGTCTTCTCTTCGGCACCAGAATGAAACAAGGGTTGCGGCTAAACAGCTGCAACCCTTTTTCTTTTTTATCCGGCAAGTTACGTGATTGTCTTCTTTTCGGCGTGATTTGACCCCAAGGGGTCAAAGTGATGGGTCAAAGTACCCGGAATCGTCTACCGCCGGAGACGTCACATGCCGCAAATCGCGCGTTCCCCGAACCACCTTTACCGGAAGGGCTCAATCTATTACTTTCGCCACGTCATCCCGCACGACCTGCGGGACTCGTTGGGCCGCTCCGAAGTCAGGATGTCTCTCCAGAC
>NZ_JAQUWN010000066.1 GCF_028692895.1 Pseudodesulfovibrio sp. | reverse complement strand
GCCGACCATCCGTTACGCCCTGGATCACGGGGTCGCGCTCATCCTTTGTGCTCACTTGGGCAAGCCCAAGGGCAAGGTCGTGCGGGAGCTTTCCCTGGCCCCGGTGGCCCGGCGCACGGCCGAACTGATCGGCATGGACGTGCCTCTGGCCCCGGACTGCGTGGGCGAGGAGACCTTGCGCATGGCGGCGGCCCTTCGGCCTGGCCAGGTTCTCATGCTGGAAAATTTGCGCTTTTATCCCGAGGAGATAGGCAAGACCCGCGAAGAAAGAGGGGACTTCGGCAAGCGGCTGGCCTCCATGGCAGACGTCTACGTCAACGACGCCTTCGGCGTGGCTCACCGGGAGAACGCCTCGGTGGTGGACGTGCCCCGGCAGTCCAAGGTCTGCTGCGGCGGCTTCCTGCTCAAGCGGGAGCTTGAGTTCCTGGGCGACGCCCTGCAGAACCCGGCGCGGCCCTATGTCTGCGTCTCGGGCGGGGCCAAGATCTCCACCAAGCTCGGCATTCTGAACAACCTGCTGGGCAAGGTGGACGACATCGTCATCGGCGGGGCCATGGCCAACACCTTTTTCCTTGCCCAGGGATATTCCGTGGGCAAGTCGCTGGTGGAGCAGGACCTGACGGCCGATGCGCTGGCCATCCTGGAGCGGGCCGGGAAGCTGGGCTCCAAGCTGCACCTGCCGGTGGATTTTCAATACGCCTACACGCACAAGGCCACTGAATCCGAGGGGGTCTGCGCGGTGGACGCCATCCCGGACGACGCCCTGGTGCTCGACATCGGACCTGAGACCATCAAGCGGTTCGAGGCGGTTCTCGGGCGGGCCCGGACGGTCGTCTGGAACGGCCCCATGGGACTTTTCGAGACTCCGGCCTTTTCCGAGGGGTCCAAGGCGGTGTGCCGGGCCATAGCCGGCCTGGAGAACGGCCTGAGCATTGTCGGCGGCGGCGACACCGACGCCGTGGTCCATTCCCTGGGCCTGGCCGACAAGTTCAGCTTCATCTCCACGGGCGGCGGGTCGTTCCTCCAATTCCTCGAAGGCAAGGATTTGCCCGCCTTCAAGACGCTAAAGGAGTGCATGAACCGATGAAAAAACTGATGGCAGCCAACTGGAAGATGTACAAGACCTGGGACGACGCCAGGGCCACGGCGCAGTCGCTCGCGGACCTGACTGCCTCGAAACTGCCCGACGACCGGGAGGTGCTGATCTTCCCGCCGTTCACAGCCCTGAAGGGCGTGTCGGACGTGTTTGGGCCGCTCGCGGGCTTTTCCACGGGCGGGCAGGACTTCTACACCGAGGCTGAAGGAGCCTTCACCGGGGAGATTTCCCCGGCCATGCTCTTGGACGCCGGGGCTGCCTACGGTTTGACCGGCCATTCCGAGCGGCGGCACGTCCTGGGCGAGGACGACGCACTGGTCGGCAGGAAGACGGCCTATGGCCTGGTCTCGGGCCTCAAGGTCATCCTCTGCGTCGGCGAGAAGATCGATGAGCGCAGGGCGGGGCAGGTTGAGGCGGTTCTCAGGCGGCAGCTCGACGTCGGGCTCAAGGACGTGCCCCGGGACGTTAACCCGGCCGACCTGAGCGTGGCCTACGAGCCGGTCTGGGCCATCGGCACCGGCGAGGTGGCCGGGCCCGGCGAGATCGTGGAGGCCCATGCCTGCATCAGAAAAATATTGCAGGCGGAGTTTGGCGAAAAAGGTAATAAAATAAGAATCTTGTATGGTGGTAGCGTGAAGCCTGCCAACTGCGCCGAAATTATTGCGCTTGACAATGTCGACGGAGTCTTGGTAGGAGGCGCGAGCTTGCTGAGCGAAAGCTTTTCGCAGATCGTACTGGCCTGATATTGCAAGCCATCGAACGGAGCCAGATGTAAGGATCGGATTGTGGAAACGTTAGTTATTGTCATACATGTTCTCGCTTGTGTCTTCCTGATCGGTGCGGTAATGCTGCAGTCCGGCCATGAGGGCATGGGAGTCATCTTCGGCGGCGGCAGCAGCACCATGTTCGGCAGCACCGGCGCGGGAGGTCTCCTGGTCAAGGTGACCGCGGGACTGGCGACCGTCTTCCTGTTGACGTCGCTGACCTACAACGTCCTTACCGGCAACAAGGTCTCCAATCAGGAGTCCATCATGCTTCAGGGCCAGGGAACGGTGCAGCCGGTGCCCCAGCCGGAGCAGAAGAAGCCCGCCGTCCAGTTCAAGGATACCGGCGCGGAGACTCAGAAGAGCGAGTAATCCCTCATTGAAAAGTGCCGAGGTGGTGGAATTGGTAGACACGCTGTCTTGAGGGGGCAGTGGAAGAAATTCCGTGGGGGTTCGAATCCCCCCCTCGGCACCACGAAATCAAAGGGTTGCGGCAACTAGCCGCAACCCTTTTCCTTTGGCCGATCCGGTCGTCGAGACGCTCATCCCGAAACGCGCTTCCCTTGTCCATTCCGAGGGGCGTTTACCTGTCGAAAACCATCGGTTCCATCTTCCTTCCTTTTTCATTAACGGTTTTTTGCTCTGCTTGCGTTTATGGCATCTGGAACGCTTTCTGCAATCATTGCCAGATCATTGGTCGGCAGTGTTGCCATGATAACCTGTTTTTGTTGAGGAAAACGGATTCTCAGAGAGGGGTAAACCGGCCGGAAATCGAAAATGGCCCTGTTTAGGGAGGCTTGCTTGTTGCAAATGACAACGGTTGCCGCCCCGGTGGTTATACCCTGCAGTACCCAATTCCGCGACAGCGCATACTAACGATTCAAACGAGCGTACGATGACAGCCATTACCGTATTCAACGGCCTGTTTTGCGATTCAGATCCAGTGGTGGAAAACGTCCTGGAGATCACCGGGTATCGACTGGTGACCGACCAGGAGATCATTGCCGCCGCCGCCCGCCTTTCCGGGCTGAGCGAACGGCGGCTCGCCAGGGCGCTGTCCTGTGGCGACACCGCGCCCGACGACCGGTCCGGCCGGGAGCGGGCCATCGCTTGGCTGCGCCTGGCCGTGGCCGAGAGGCTCGCTGGAGAACAGGATATCGTCCTTTGGGGATATGCCGCGCTTTTGCCGCCCGTTGGGATCGACAACATCCTCAGGGTCTGCCTGGTTTCCGGTATGCCGGAGCGGTTGGCCAAGGCCGTCCGGGAGCGGAAGATCTCCGAGCGGAAGGCGCGGGAGCTCATCCAGTCCGACGACCGGGCCCGCGCGGACTGGACCATTGCCGTTACAGATCGCAACGATCATTGGGCCACGCCGTTATATGACATGGTGATCCCCGTCGGCGCCACCGGAATCCGGGGGAGCGCCCGCTTCATCGTGGAACAGTTGGCGAGCGGCGCGGTGCAGGACACAGACGAGGCGCGGGAGCGGCTGGACGATTTTCTGCTGGCGTCCCGGGTCCGGACAACCCTCTTCGGGTTGGGCTACGACCTGGTTGCGACCGCCCGCCAGCGGGCCGTGCGGCTGAGCTTTGTCGACCACGACAAGACGCTGAGGACCGCCACCCGGCAGTTGGCGGAGTTCGTCGCCGCCTTGGACGGCGTGCGGTACGTGGAGATCGGCGTGGGCAGCCGGTACGATCAAGTCGATGTCTATGATCGGGTGCAGCAGCCCGAGCCCATGGTCAACCGCCGGTCGCACATGCCGCGCTACATCACCTTGAAGCCGAGCGCCTCCGACCCGGCCGGCGAGCACTCAGAGGACATCGAACTCGCCGCCTGCATTCAGTCCACGCTTCAACGCAAGGGGTACGACGTTTCGGTCCACGCCTGCGACGGGGTAGTTTCCCTGATCGTCAACAATCACAAGAAGATGCTGGAAGCCGTTGGCAGGAGTATCGCCGATCTGGTCTCCATTCTGGAGGGCGTGAAAAGCGTCGAGGTCGGCATCGGCAAGGGGTATCACCAGGTTGCCGCCTGCCTGCAGGCGCGCCGCCGCATTTCCCGTTCGTTGATGGCCAACGACAGTCGTGGCGAGGCCCTGTTCCTGTCGGATAGGCTGCGGTCCCACAACGACATCGGTTTTTTTGCCGTCTACGACGTCAAGGCTGCCAGCGAAGAGTTCGACAACGCCGAGCCCGGCGTCATCGTGCTCGACATGCCTGACATGGACGATGCCCCGGTCCTGCAGCGCTTCAAGCAGGCGCACCCGGGCACGGAAGTCCTCATCCTGGCCGGTCGGGAGTCGGAACGGGGCAGGGAAGCCTGCCTCAACCTGGGCGCCTTCGCCTTCCTGCGCAAGCCGGTCAATTCCGCCGTGCTCAACCACACAATCCGGGCTGCGAGCGAAAAGCACCGCTCTTGTCCGACGCCGTAAGCGTCCGGTCATATCAATCTGGAATTCCGATCAAAATTTCCAGACAAAGGACGACGGCGGGAAAGATGATTTCAACCCGATCATCCCGGGAAAGCCCGGATCGCGACCAATCATTTCCCCAGTCCGATTCCTTTTCGGCCCGGCCGGACTCGTTTGTGCGGTTCATTCCGTACCCGGGTTGGCTTCGGACTCATGAGTGGCATCGGGAAAATCCTCATCCTGTTCAGCGGACATGGCGTCTGCACCCTCCTTGGCGGGCACCGGCGTTGGGGGCATCATGCGCACCATATTCAGGTCGTGACCATCATCTCCATAAATGGAAAAGAATTGTCATCAAATTTGAGGACGGTCTTTTCCGTCTGCGCAAGAGTCTTCACGGTGCAATAAGCCATTCTATTGAAATTCTAAGCACTGGCTTAATATTCCTGCAACACGGTCATTTTACCTGACAATAAGGCATTTCATAAAATTGTATTGCCGATATTTGACAGGTCTGTTTACCTCGGAGATTTTGTTATCTTTGGTTTTGAATGAGATTATAAAAGTCCTCTTCCCTGTTGCGTGTTAAGTTGAAGCATCGGTGGGGAGGCTATGAATCAATCCGATTGATCCCCTTTTGATTCAGCCTCCCCGATGCGGATGTCCTTTGTAACACATACTATAGTTGTAACAAATGTGTGGCGTGCATGTTTCTTAAAGTAACTGCCGCGATTGCGGAGTGGATCGGGCGACACTTGTTCTCATCCCCAGGCTTGAGCGTGAGACGAGGGGTCGTTTTGGACAGAATGAGGAACAGATCAGCCTCGCATGCATAACGGGGGAATGCAATGAAGCTTAAGTTAGGATTGGGACAACGGTTGGTGCTGGTTGTCAGCTTCGTGGTCTTGTTGCTTGTTGTCGGTACATTTGTTGCCGTAAATATCGGAACGAAGAAGCTGACGCTTTCGGTCGTGGAGAGTACGCTGAGTGAAAATTCCAAGTCGGTTGGGGCAACACTGGAGAGCTGGCTCAATGAGCGATTGCAGTACATGTTTCTGTTGGCCTCCGAGCCGAGCGTCATCGAAGCCGCCGATCACGGTGATACCGCCGTTGCCGCGCGGATATTGAAGGAGGCCAAGGAGCGGGACAGTGCGCTGGAATCACTGTTCGTGCACGATTCCCAAGGCGTCAACATGGTCGGCACCAATACGGGCAGCAAGGGAAAGAGTTTCAGCTCGCAAGGTTATTATGCCAGAATCATAGGCGACAATTCTCCGTATTATATTTCCGACATCACCTTGTCCCCGGTCTCGAAGAAGCCCAGGGTCGCCATTGTGGTGCCCATCAAGAAGGATGGCCGGACCATCGGACTGATCGGCCAGTCGGTCCTTGCCGGGGCCTTTACCGACCGGTTCATCGACCCGATCAAGGTGGGCGCCAACGGATACTGCTTCATCGTCGACCCCAAGGGCATAATACTCGCCCATCCAGACAAGAGCCTCATCTTCAAGGACCTGTCCAGCTACCCCTTCATTCGGGAAGCGGTGAGCCGAAAGACCGGGTTCATGTCCTATGACTGGAAGGGCGCGGTCAAATACATGTCCTTCTGCAACGTTCCCATGACGGGCTGGATCGTGGCCCTGAGCGCCGAGCAGAACGACCTCATGAGCGCGGCATACTCCCTGGAGCGGTTCCTGATCGCTTTCGGCGTCGCCGGCATGATCCTCACTATTCTGATCATTTTCTTTTTTGTCAGACAACTGGTGACTATTCCCCTGCAACGCATTCAGGCCAAGTTCGCCACGTTGGCCGAGGGTATGCTCGATCCCAGGATCGAGGGCAGTTTCAAGGCCGAACTTGCGGTGTTGCGTGACGCCTTCGTGCTGATGGTGGAGCGGCTGCTCGGGATCGTCAACCAGGTCAAGAGCGCCAGCGAAAACGTCTCCGCCGGAGGCGAGGAGCTGAGCGCCAGCTCCCAGGTCCTGTCTCAGGGCTCCACGGAACAGGCCGCGTCCATTGAGGAAGTGTCTGCTTCCGTGGAGGAAATGGCCTCCAACATCACCCAAAACGCCGAAAACGCCAGCAAGACGGAAGGGCTCGCCATCAGGGCGGCCGAGGAGGCCCGCAAGGGCGGCGAGGCGGTCAGTCAGGCCGTCGATGCAATGAAGAACATCGCGGAGAAGATCGTCATCATCGAGGAGATCGCCCGCCAGACCAACCTGCTGGCCCTGAACGCGGCCATCGAGGCCGCCAGGGCCGGCGAGCACGGCAAGGGCTTCGCCGTGGTCGCGGCCGAGGTGCGCAAGCTTGCGGAGCGCAGCGGTTCCGCCGCTTCCGAGATCAGCGAGATATCCGCCCAGAGTGTGGCCGTGGCCGAGAGCGCAGGGGAGATGCTCAGGCAGCTCGTGCCGAACATCACCCAAACCGCGGAGCTGGTGCAGGAGATATCCGTGGCCACCAATGAGCAGCACGCAGGGGCCGAGCAGATCAACAAGGCCGTGCAGGAATTGGACAAGGTCATCCAGTCCAATGCCTCCATGTCCGAGGAGGTCGCATCGAGCGCCCAGGAGCTGTCCGCCCAGGCGGAACAGTTGCAGGCAACCATGGCGTTCTTCAAGACCAATATGGCGGACGCGGCCTATGGCGATGCGGCCTCTCAAAGAAAGACGCGGGTTGTTGCCCGCAAGTCTTCGGGCAAGGCGCTGCCTCGCGCCGCAGGCAAGTCGGTTCCCCCCAAGGCCTTGGGGGGGGGCGTGAGTCTGGACATGAGCGATGAGGAGGAGTTCGAGCGTTTCTGATCGTTTGATCATCCATCTCAATAAAATAGGGCTATGCCGGTACATGCTGCCGGCATGGCCCTTTTCTTTTCGGGCTTTGCCGAGGCAAGGACATTACTCCATTCGTGAGACAGTAGCCGAGAATCCTTGTTGGAGCGCGTGAGGGGGCACGGAGAATTGCACGATTCGGCGTTAGCCTTCATTCGAAGGGGTTGCGTCGTTGACTTTGCGCAATAACTGAATATGATTTTATCAACACACTGAAACAATTAAATTTAATTGAGCAACAACCGGGCGCTTGGATTACAATTTTATGGCGCGAATACCGGCTGTTGTCGCCTGATTGCCGACTTTTCCCGGCTCATTGAGTGGAGTGATTGGCCGGGAGCGGGAAATGGGGGGGCGAATAGCATCAATTTTCGATTTTTTGGATTAACAGATCAAAAATCCGATGAAATCATCAATAGGAAATCATCCTGCATCCGTGTGGAGTCTTGCCAATTACCCTTATTTGGCATGCCAATTTAATTACCTCTATTCTATTATATTATCGACATATTGGAGGTGGCAGTAGGGGGCTTCAAAATGATTTTTGAGGTTTCTGGCCCGCAACATGAAATTCGGCAATTGCCAATTGCCATAAAATATCATTTAAAATTATTATGTTATATTTGGTTTGATTCCTGCATGTTGCGCACGAATAATTTGAAACGGATTGTCCTCCCGTGAGGGGGGATGAGCAATTTGTAAAATGATTGGGCCGTCCGCCATAGGACTTCAGCGGATTAGGGGCCTTAAATTCTGCCGCTCGCGTCCCGCGACGTCGATCATGAGGAAATATGACCGCAATAGCCATATTCAGTGGATTGTTCTGCAATGCCGACCCGGTTGTATCCAGCGTCATCGACCTCAACGGATTTCACCTGGTTTCCGACCACGATATCATCATGGATGCGGCCGGGATGTCCGGATTGGACCCAAGGGCGTTTTTTGAATTGTTCCGTACGGCTGAGACTGCCGTCATTCCCGTTGCCCCCCGCGACCGCGAGCAGAGAATAGGGTGGTTGCGGCTGGCCCTGGCTGAGAGGCTCGCCGCGAAAACAAATGTCATCGTCCATGGCTACGTTGCGTTGCTGGTGAATCGGGAGTTGGAAGGCGTCCTGCGGGTCTGCCTGATTTCGGATATGAAAGACCGTCTGCACATGGCGGAACAGATATATGGCCTGACGAAGCCGGACGCTCGTGAGCGTATCCGAGTCGACGACGCCATCCGGGCCGACTGGGCTGTGGCCGTGACGGACGGGCCGACTCCGTGGGCTGGCGAACTCTATGATCTGCTCATACCCGTCAGCGCCGTCGGCGTTGCGCAGAGCGCCTTTCTGATCGTGAAGCAGCTCACCAAGGTGGCGATGCAGGATTCCGGCGTCATCCGTCACTCGATGGATGATTTTTTGCTCGCGGCCAGGGTCAACGCCGCGCTCGTCGATGATTGGCATGGCCTTTCGGTTTCTGCGGACCACGGCAGGGTCTCCGTGCGATTTGGCGACCATGGGGCGGCGATTGATTCACTGGGACGAATCTTGCGTTGCGAACTGTCCGGAATTGTCGGCGTTCGTGGCGTCGAGATGGGCCTTGGCGGAGGATACTGGCAGGGCGACATTTGCGCGCGCAGGGGACGGCGCAGCGCAGCGCCTGTTTTGGACGCAAGGGCGGCGGGCGACATTGATTCGGCGTGCTGTCCGCTGGATCGCGAGCTGGCCGAAAAGGTAGGCGTTGCGCTCACGGGGTATCCCGTTTCCGTTTCCGTCAGGGATGGCGCGGTTTCCCTCGTCATCAACAATCATCGGGCCATGCTTGAGGTCCTGGCGCGGGGGCTTTGCCGCGCCCTGGCCGGAACGCAGGGTATTCAGGACATCGAAGTCGGCGTCGGGACGGGCTATCAGCGGTCCGCCGCTTATGATGAAGTTCGGCGGCAGGCCGTTCGGCTCAGGACGGCCGACGAGGATCGTCGGTTCCTGCTGACCCGTTCTTCTCGTTTGCAATCCCCGGCGCGCTCATTTTCAGTCTATGACGAACGGGCGTGGAGCCCGGAAAGAGGGCGGGGAAACGAGGTCCTGGTGCTGGACGTCAATGCATCCCGCAATAACGGTATCGACATCCTCCGCCGCATCAAAAGCGAGTGCCCGGACGTCGATGTCCTCATTCTCGCCGACCACGAGTCGGAAGCGGACCGGGCCGCCTATCTTGGGCTCGGGGCCTTCGCCTACCTGCCCAAGCCGGTGAATCTCGGCGTTCTCGGCCATGCCATATGGTCCACGGGCGGGAAGGGCCGTTCCTGTTCTCCGTGACGATTGTCTCCTTTCGGCATGCATCACGATGATATTGGGCAATGAGGCCCCCGGGTGACGGTGGTTGTTTCGAAAGAGCTTCGGTGCCGCAGATGAATGACGGACCGTTCTTTTCTCGAGCAGTGGTATGGAACTGTTTGCGTCGAGGTTAGTAAAGTGAAATTTTTCGGATATGATTTGAAACGGTTGAGAGGGGATAGCTTTGGAGGACTGACGGCAGGGATTGTAGCCCTTCCGCTGGCCCTGGCCTTCGGGGTGGCTTCGGGAGCCGGGGCGGCCGCTGGCCTGTACGGGGCTATCGCCCTTGGTCTTTTTGCGGCGATTTTCGGCGGGACGCCGACGCAAATTTCCGGCCCCACCGGTCCGATGACCATCGTGGCGGCCTCTGCGGTCATCGCCTTTCCAGGCAATCCGCAATGCGTGGTCGCGGTCTTCCTGATCGCCGGGTTGTTGCAGGTGATCCTGGGCGCGGCCAAGATGGGCACGTTCGTCCGGTTCATTCCGTACCCTGTGGTCTCAGGATTCATGAACGGCATCGGCGTGATCATCATCCTGCTCCAGTTGCACCCTCTGCTCGGGCATCCTTCGGTCAGTTCGCCGCTGTCCGCCGTGTTGAGCCTGGGCGAGGCCGTGCGCCATTTCCAGTGGCAGGCGTTCGCGCTGGGCGGGCTGACCATGGCCATAGTCTTCATGGTCCCGGCGAGGATTTCGCGCGTGGTGCCGTCGCCGCTGATCGCACTGGTGGCTGGAACGGCCCTCGCCTGGGGGCAGCACTGGGATGTGGCGACCATCGGGGCCATCCCGTCGAGCTTGCCCCGGCTGTCGATGCCCGGTTTAGAGGTGTCCCAGCTCGGCCGGATATTCGGGTTGGGGCTCGCCCTGGCGGCGCTCGGATGCATCGACTCGCTGCTGACCTCCGTTGTGGCCGACTCGCTGACGCGCAAGAAACACAACTCCAACCGCGAACTCGTGGGGCAGGGAATAGGCAACATGGCCGCTGCGCTGCTGGGGGGCCTGCCCGGAGCCGGAGCGACCATGCGCACCGTGGTGAACATCAAAGCGGGCGGCACAACCCGCGTTTCCGGCGTGATACACGCCGCATTGCTGTTGTCCATCCTGATGGGCATCGGTCCGCTGGCCTCGCACATCCCCATGGCCGTGCTCGCGGGCATCCTGGTCAAGGTCGGCGTGGACATCATTGATTACCGTCTCCTTTCACTGGCGAGTCGGGCCCCGCGCGCCGATTTTCTGGTCATGGTCGTGGTCTTCGGGGTAACGGTTTTCGTGGATCTCATCGTGGCCGTGGGGGTGGGCGTCACCCTTGCCGCCGTGATGGTCGCCGTTCGTACCGCCCGTCAGTGCAGTGTAAGCATCACGGAAGTCGAGGCCAATTCCGTGGACCAGCGAGCGGAGGAAGCCATCCAGCTTGAAACCGAATATCGCATCCAGGTCGTGACCATCCGGGGGCCGTTCTTCTTCGGCACCACGGCCAACATGCAGGACAAATTCGCCGCCATGCTCGGGACCAAGGTGGTTGTGGTCAACTGCCTGGACGTGCCTTTCATGGATATCTCGGCCGTTTTCGCTTTGGGTGAAATCGTGGAGAAGCTGCAAGCCGCCGGCATCCGTGTGCTCCTGGCTGTGCGGAGCGACCAGCGGGAGAGCCTTGAGAAATTAGGAATGGGGAAATATATCGCCCGGAAGGACTATTACGACAGTCATGAATCGGTTCTCGCGGCCGCCAGAAAGCTGCTGCGTCAGGCTCTGTCCGCTCCGGCTTCCATCCAGGCCGGAGCCGTGAGCTAGTCCCGGTCCCGTTCGGAGATCACTAAGAAGCAAGCCGACCGTATGGTCGGCTTGCTTCTTTTATTCGTCTCCGTCGTAGGTGTTCGATCGGGTTAGAAAGGAAAAGCCAAGCCGCCTTTGGAGCTTTCGGGCAATGCGCCGGACTTGCGGTCAATGGCGTCGATACGCGCCTTGGCCGCCTCGCGCTGTTCCGGGCGGTCCGCCCGGCGGACCACGGTGGTCAGCAGCCGTTTGGCCGTCTCGTATTTTCCGCGCTTCTCATAAATGAGCGAGGCGCGGTACATAGCCGTGAGCGCCCAGATGTTCTCCTGCGGATACTGCCAGGCTAGGCGCAGGTAATATTGCAACGCCTGTTCAGTGTTGCGGGTGGCCTGTTCGCCTTCGCCGAGCCAGAACAGGGTTTCCGCCTGGAGCGCGGTGGTCATCTCGCTTCGTTTGTCCCACATGGCCTGGAGCTGCGTCTTGGCCGCGTCGAAATCGCGCTCCTGCTGGTAGAGCAGGGCCATGCGCAGCCGGGTCATGGTCGGGATGGGCTGGCCCATCGCGTTCATCTCCTTGAATGTGGCAAGTGCGGCGGGCTGGCGGCCCGCATCGAGCTCCAGGCGGATCTTGGTGTCGAGCCAAGCCATCTTTTCTGTGGGCGGCAGGGATTCCGCCTGGACCTTGTTCAGGTAATAGGCCCCGAGCTGAAGGTCCTTGGCGCGCACCGCGCCGTCGGCCAGGTGCAGCAGACACTGGATGCCGAACGAGGTGTTGTCGAAGAGGAACGCGCCGCGCTTGGCCAGATCGTCGGTGGGATTTAGGGCGAACTGCCGTTGCCAGTCGGCCAGGAGCAGGAGCTTGTCCAGCGGCCAGTCGCGCTGGGAAAGCCGCTGCAGGTTGTCGGGCGTGACCCTGGTCCAGAAAGGGGCTTCGTTGGACGGGTTCAATTCGTGCCCGGCGGCCCCGGAAAGGGCGCAGAGAATTGGGTAGATCTGGAAGGCCGCCGTGGTGTCCGTGGGCAGGATTTCCTTCAAGCTGTCCTTGAACTGTAGTAGGGCGGCTAGTTGGAGGGCCAGGGGAAGCTGGCGCTTATCCATTTTATTCCAAGTGGTTGCGGAATCGATGAAATCGCCTGCCGAAAGCGCCAGCGCGAGCTTGAAGCTGTTGAGCAGCGCCGCCGTCTGCTCGGAGATGAGCATGGAGCCGAGTTCGTTGTCTATGGCCTTCTGTGCCTGGCCCTGGGGCATGGAAAGCAGATTGTTGCGGAATTTTTTCCAGGGCGTGGACTCGGGATTCCCCAGCACCCACTGGGCGCGGGAGGCCGAATAGGGGGCCAGAATGTTGCCAGACCAGAAGGCGTGCGCCTTCATGAAGTCGCCCGGCTGGAAGATGGACAGGTCCGCGGGCTGCTGGCCGGTCTCCAAAAAGGCGACGACCATCAGCCAGAAGGTTCGGGCCGCCTCGTTGGGAATGGTTTCGACCAAGGCCTTTGCTTCGGAGAATTTTTCCAATGAAACGAGCGCCATGGCCTTTACAACCAGCTCGGTGTCCGCTGCTGTGACGACAGGCGGCAGGGGTTGGCCTTTGGCGTCGGTCGGCGCGGGGGGCGTCAGGACCTGGCTCGGCGAAGCCAGGACAACCGCCGTCTTTTCCCAGAAATCATCGCCCCAGACGGAGCGGCCGATGTCCTGAATCTGATGCAGGGCGTCCCATTGCGACTGCTTGGAGAGGGTGTAATTGGCGAGATAGGACCAGTAACTCTGCGTCCAGACGTCCGCCCAGATGGCGCCGAGCCGGGGCTCCGCCCGGAACTTCGTTCGCATCTCTCCGGGATTTTGGAAGTATTTGGCTGACTGGGTGAACCAGAGCACCGACTTGGGCAGGTCGCCCAAGGCCCGCTGCGCCTGGCCACCCAGGAAGAGCCGCTGGGCCTCGGTGGCGTTGTCATCGAAAGAGGGCGTCATTTCGATGAGTTCCAAGGCCTTGTCCGGGGAATTGAGGTTCAGATAGACTTGGGCGCGCTTGAGAATGGAGGCCGGGGTGTCGGCTGATTCGGCGGCGACTTCCTTTTCCAGGAGGTCCCATGCGCCGTATTTCTCCAGCCAGGCGTCAAATGAGACGCCATCGGTCTGGGCATGGGCGGGCATGGAGGCCAGGACAAACAGACAGGCGATGAAAATCGGCAGAGTTTTTTTCATGGTGTCTCGAACTTGGTCGTGATGGTTGTTACGGATTTTGACCACTTCATAACAGTACCGGTGAAAACTCTCAATGCCCCAGAAGTCGGCCGGGGAGTGACTGACCGAATGGAGCGATTTTGGGGCTTGATCGATAAACCCGGACTTTTAATTCTTAAAAGTTTACATAATTTACATTATGAGACAAATGCATAACCACTTGGGATAATACAATTTAAAAGTTAAAGCTCCCGAGTTGACTGTGTCCACATGCTCCAGACATCCATTGATGTTTGCCCCAGGACGCATTGTCGATAAATTCTCGATACACGGCTCGTCCTCAACGCGAAAAACGCCGGAGAAGGCAAATCTGAGCGAATCCGGGTTGGCGGATTCCGCCTTTTGTCGGTCTTCCCTGTCTCGGGATGGATGTCGGGTCTTTGTTGGATTTCGTTTGCCGGAGATGTTGTCCGAGGTCAGATTCGATTTCGGCTCTGCGCTTTGGGAACGACGGTCGCCGTATTTATCGAAAGACTGGGGCCATGCCCTGCCGGGCGGTGTGGACCGTTGATGCGGGGTGATGGCTCGGCTCGGCCGCTGATGAAAAAAAGGCAAAAGAAAAGGCCCTTGACGGGCCTTTTCCGATAATATGTGCGCGGGATGTCGGAATCAGGCTTCCTTGTCGCCCTTTTCCTCTTCCTTCTTCTCGTCGTTGACGGTGATGGCTTCCAATTGCTTGAGGTACTTGTCCCGGCACTCGTAGGAACAGAAGACATGCACGTTCTCCCCGTTGCGGACGCGGATGATGCCGTCGTGCTCCACATAGGTCCCGCAGATGGGGTCCTTTACCATCTCGCCGGAGGCCACCTTGGCTTTGATGTCCTTCTCGCTTTTCATGTCCTTCTTCTTCTTGTCGCCCGTGAAAAGCTTGTAAAGAAGGAAAATAGCTGCACCGATGACTATGAGTTTCAGCATGTTCGCCCTCCTGCCGTGTTAGCCGTTCTGCCAGATCTTGTTGCCTTCCATCCGGTATTCGATGGCGGCCAGGGCCTCGTCCACCGTGGCGCCGTCGGGAAAGACGAAATCGGGTTCAATCTCCTTGAGCGGGATCAGGACAAAGGCGCGTTCCTTGGCCCTCGGATGCGGGAGCGTGAGGAAGCCGTCGTCCTGGACCGTGTCGCCCCAGGCGATGATGTCCATGTCCAGGGGACGCGGACCGCCGGGCTGCCGGCGTTTCCGGCCCATCTGCGCCTCGATGGCTGTGCAGGTGGACAGGAACCCTGCCGGAGCCCATATTTCGGCGTCTATCTCCAGCTTGACCACCTGGTTGGTGAACCACGGCTGGTCCTTGACCTCGCCCTGGGGCTCGGTCAGGTAGTAGCTGGAAAAGGCCTTGAGCCGGATTTCGTCGCCGTATTCTTCAAGCAACGTCAAGGCATAGTTGAGGTTGTCCTCAGGATCGCCCTGATTGGACCCCAGGCTGACGTAGCAGTTTACAGTTTGGAAATTTTGGATACCGCCTCCTCCAGCAATGCGTTGCTGACGGTCAGGGAAATGCGGAAATACCCTTCGCCGGGCGTGCCGAAGCCCTGGCCGGGCGTCAGGACCACGCCTGTTTCCTTAAGAACCTTGGTCACGAACTCCGAAGAGGTGTAGCCCTTGGGGGTGTTGCACCACAGGTAGAAAGAGGCGTCGGGCAGCCGATGCTTGATCCCGGCCTTGTTCAGGGCGGCGCTCATGATGTCGCGGCGTTCCTTGTAGATTGCGCGGAACTTTTCGGCGTACGGCTCCCCTTTCGTCAGCGCGGCGATGCCCGCCTCCTGCACGGCCTGGAAGATGCCCGAGTCCACGTTTTCCTTGATCTTGCCCAGACCGGCCACCAGGCTCGGATTGCCCACGGCCATGCCGATGCGCCAGCCAGTCATGTTGTAGGTCTTGGACAGCGAGTGGAACTCGATGCACACGTCCTTGGCGCCCTCGCACTCCAGGATGGAGAGCGGCTTCTTGGCGGGGTCGTAGTAGATTTCGCTGTAGGCGAGATCGGAGACGACGATGACGTTGAATTTCTTGGCCTTCGCGATCAGGCGTTCGTAGAACTCCTTGGGTGCGGTGGCCGAGGTCGGGTTGTTCGGGTAGCAGACGAAGATCATCTTGGCCCGGGCCCAGGAGGCGTCGTCAACGGCGTCCAGGTCGGGCAGGAAGTCGTTTTCCTCCAGCAGGGGCATGAACCTGACCTCGCCGCCAGCGAAGTTGGTGGCCACGGGATAGACCGGATAGTTGGGCGTGGGCACCAGGACCAGGTCGCCGGGATTGACGTAGGCCAGCGGGAAGTGGGCGATGCCCTCCTTTGAGCCAATGAGGCTGACCACCTCGGTCTCGGGGTTCAGGTCCACGTTGAAGCGCTGTTTGTACCAGTCGGCAACGGCCTTGCGGAAGGCGTGCATGCCGATATATGAAGGATATTGATGGTTTTGGGGTTTCTTGGCGCCTTCGTACAGGGCTTCGATGATGAAATCCGGGGTCGGAAGGTCCGGATCGCCGATGCCCAGGCTGATGATGTCCATGCCCGTTGCCGCCACTTCGGCCTTGGCCTTGTCTATGGCGGCGAAAAGATAGGGGGGGAGCGCCGAAAGGCGGTTTGCCAACTTGAAATCTGCCATGAATGGTAACTCCTTCAGTAAGCTTGGAGCAATCTTCATAATTGGGCGTAGACCGACTGTCAATGCGAAGGATTATTGCTCTTTGGCCGCTCCCTTGATAGCAAGGGGATGAAATGCTGGCAAAGGGGATTTTCCCGGCGTGAGCATGGAGCTTAATACTTTATGTATCACTTTAAAGAACAAGATGTTATCTTGATTATACCGTGATCATGGCTCGCGCACGACAATCGGGCGAAACCGCCCTCCCGACCCACCACTGGGTGGACCGCTACCTGGAGCACGTCCTCATAGAAAAGGGGCTCTCCGAGAATTCCCTGGTCAGCTATTCCCAAGATCTGACCGCCCTCCTCGCCTTTCTGGCGGACAAGAAGTTCCGGCTGGAGGACATCACGGACAAGACCCTGTTCCTCTACCTGACCCACCTGCGGGCGCGCGGGCTGAAGAACCGTTCCCTGGCGCGGCACCTCTCCTCCCTGCGCGGATTTTTCGCCTTCGCCGTGCAGGAAAAGTGGTACAAGGAGGACCCGGGCCAGCTCCTGGACAACCCCAAGCTGCCAAAAAAACTGCCGGAATTCCTGACACGGGAGGAGATCGGCCGCGTCCTGGCCCTCCCCGACGACTCGCCGCTCGGCCTGCGCGACCGGGCCATGCTGGAGGTGCTCTACGCCGCCGGGCTCCGTGTCTCGGAGTTGATCGGCATGCGGGTTCTGGATTACGATCCCCAGGTGGGACTGCTCAAGGTCTTCGGCAAGGGGGCCAAGGAGCGGCTGGTGCCCATCCATTTTACGGCCCAGAAGGTGCTGAACGCCTACCTGGACACCGTCCGTCCCGGTTTCAAGCCCTCCGAGGACTTCATGTTCCTGAACCGGTCGGGCAAGGGACTCACCCGCCAGGGAGTTTGGAAATTGATAAAGAAATATGCGGAGCAGGCAGGCATCAAGCGGTCCATCTCGCCCCACACTTTCCGCCATTCCTTCGCCACCCACCTGCTGGAGGGCGGCGCGGACCTGCGCACGGTTCAGATCCTGCTCGGCCATGCCGACATTTCGGCCACGGAAATCTACACCCACATCCAGGCGGGTCGGCTGCGGGCCATGCATCAGCAGTTCCACCCCCGGTCGGGCATGTGATCACGGAAAAAGGCAACCCATGGCAAATACGGAAAAAATTGTAGCCAAGACGGTGATTACCTCCCACGCCAACGCGGATTTCGACGCTTTGGCGAGCATGGTCGCGGCCAGCAAGATCTATCCCGGCGCGGTGCTCATCTTTCCGGGCAGCCAGGAAAAGAACCTGCGCCACTTCTTCATCGAGAGCACGACGTATCTTTTTAATTTCAAGTCATTCAAGGACATCGATCCGTCGTCCGTAGAGCTCCTCGTGGTGACGGACACCCGGCAGCGCCTGCGCATCCCGCACGTCCGGCCCCTGCTCGACAATCCGGGGCTGCGCATCCACCTCTACGACCACCATCCGGATACGGACGACGACCTGGCGGCCGAAAAGACCGTGCTCCGCAACTGGGGCTCCACCACCACTATCCTGGTGGACCTCATGCGCAGGCAGGACGTGGCCCTGAGTCCGGAGGAAGCGACGCTCCTGGGGCTCGGCATCTACGAGGACACGGGCTCCTTCGGCTTCAACTCCACGGTTCAGCAGGATTTCGAGGCCGCGGGGTGGCTCAAGGGGCAGGGCATGGACACCGAGTTGATCTCGGACGTGCTTTCCCAGGATCTCTCGGCCGAACAGATCACCCATCTGGGCGAATTGCTTCAAAACGCGGGCACTTACGATATCCACGGCGTCGACGTGGTGATCACGGAGCTGTCCACGGACCGGTTCGTGCCGGACTTCGCCCTGCTGGTCCACAAGCTGGTGGACATGGAGAACATCAAGGTGGTCTTCGCCCTGGGCCGCATGGCGGACCGCATCCATGTGGTGGCCCGCTCGCGCAACCCCGACGTCAACGTCGGGCGCATCTGTTCGTCCATGGGCGGCGGAGGCCACGCCGTGGCCGCGTCGGCCACCATCAAGGACAAGACCCTGGCCGAGGTGCGCGACGACCTCTTCGCCCTGCTCTACTCCCAGATCAATCCCGAGATCGTGGTGGACGGCCTCATGTCCCGCCCGCCGGTGGTCATCGAGGCGAACAAGACCATGAGCCAGGCCGTGGAGCTGATGACCCGCTACGGCCTCAAGGACGTGCCTGTGGTCGCGCCCGGCACCATGCACTGCGTGGGCATCATGGGCCACAAGACCGCGGACAAGGCGCTGACCCATCGGCTGGGCGACGTCCCACTGGACGAGTATATGAGCCGCAAGTTCGACACCGTGGAGGTCAAGACCGACCTCTACCGCGTCATGGAGATCATCCTGGGCAACCGGCAGCGGCTTCTGCCCGTGGTGGACGGCGAGGACCTGGTGGGCGTGATCACGCGCACGGACCTGGTCCACCTGCTGGTGGAGGAGCCCGCCCGCATGCCCTCCTCCCTGCTTTCCGGGCAGCGGCGCGAGCGCAACATCGCCTCCATGGTCGCCAACCGGCTGCCGCTCGACATGATCGAGCTGCTCAAGACGGCGGGCGCGCTGGGCGACGACCTGGGCTGGGAGGTCTACGCGGAG
>NZ_JAQUWN010000065.1:12438-18843 GCF_028692895.1 Pseudodesulfovibrio sp. | reverse complement strand
CGCCCCTCCCCCCGCCCACATTCCCCCGCCCACATTCGCCCGCCCATCTCCCCGCCCACATTCCCGCCAATATTCCCTCACCCATATCCCCACCCATATCCCCCGTCCGCGCACAACGCGAAGCAGCGCAGCGCCCTTCGCATCCCCCGCACAACGGCCCTCCCCTGCCCAGCCGAGGCTTGGAAGAGTGGGGCGGATGTGCATTTTTCGAGGGGGGATTTGACCGCAGCGTAGTGCGCCTACGTGAGGATCAAATCCCCCCTCGAAAAATGTGCAGACGGCCCGCTATCCCAAGCCGACCGCCGCGGAGCCAAAGCAAAAAAAAGAGGCCCGGGGGTCTTCCCCCGGGCCTCATTTTTTTTGCGAACGGCTCCGCGCTTACAGCACGCGGAACTTTTTGACGTTGCCGGTCTTGTTGTCGATGACGTGCACGCCGCAGGCGATGCAGGGGTCGTAGGAGTGGACGGTCCGCAGGATCTCGACCGGGCGTTCCGGATCGGCGATCGGGGTGTTGTCCAGCAGGGCTTCCTCGGTGGGACCGGGGATGTCCTTGTCACAGCGGGGGCCGAGGTTCCAGGTGGAGGGCACCACGAGCTGGAAGTTGGCGATCTTGCTGTCCTTGATGTTGATCCAGTGGCTCAGGCCGCCGCGAGGAGCGTTGACGAAGCCGACGCCCTGCGCCTCGGCGGGCATGTCCCAATCCTTGCAGATGTCGAGGTCGCCCTTGGCGACGTTTTCCTTGAGGTCGTTGACCCATTCCTCGGTCTTGAGGCAGGTGACCAGGCATTCAATGCCGCGGGCGCCGGTACGGCCGAGGGTGGAGAACAGGGCCTCGGGTCCTACGCCCAGGGCCTTCAGGACGAAGTCGACGTAGGTCTTGAAGTCCGCGTTCTGGGTGTAGTTCACCAGGCAGGTGGCCAGGGGGCCGACCTCGGTGGAACGACCCTCGTAACGGGGGGCCTTCATCCAGGAGTACTTGGTCTTGTCGTCAAGGCTGGTGTACTTGGGATCGGTCACGCCGTTGTAGGGATGCTTCGGGGTGTCGTCCTTGTACCAGGAGTGCTTGACGTGCTCCTCGATCTTGGTGGGATCGAAGGCTTTGACGTCCGTGAACTTGCGGTCGAAGATGACGCCGGGCTTGACGTAGCGGGAGTTGAGGTCCGCCTCGCCGCCCTGGGCGGGGTATTCGCCGAAGGACAGGAAGTTGGTGGTGCCGCCGATCTTGGCCCAATCCTTGTAGTAACCGGCAACGGCGATCAGGTCCGGGATGTAGCAGTCAAGGATGAAGTCCTTGATGTCGGCGTACAGGGCCAGGAAGTCGTTGATGTACTTGTCGGTGAGGCCTTCGTAGCAGGTGACGCCGCCCATGACGGTGAACTGGGTGTGCGGGTTCTTGGCGCCCCAGATGGCCATGGCGCGGGCGGCTTTGACCTGCAGGTGCAGGGCGTTCAGGTAGTGGTTGGTGGCCAGCAGGTTGACCTCGGGGGGCAGCACGTAGGCCGGGTGACCGCCGAGGAAGTAGGCGTTGGTGAAGATGCCGAGGCGGCCGGACTTCACGATGCCGGCGACGGTGTCCTTGGTCTTCTGAAGGTCGGCCTCGGAGGAGACGATCTTCGGATTCGGGCGCACGGTCTTGGCGACGGCGGCGGCGATTTCGGCGGTCTTCTTGACATCGGCCTGGAGGCAGCCGGCGACGTCCACGAAGTCCAGAGCGTGCAGGTGATAGAAGTGCACGATGTGGTCATGCATGAACTGGGCGGCCATCACCAGGTTACGGATGATGGTGGCGTTGTGGGGCAGGACCTTGTCCACGCCGACGGCGTTGTCGACCGCGCGGATGGAGGCCAGGGCGTGCACGTAGGTGCAGACGCCGCAGGAGCGCTGGGTGAAGTGCTGGGCATCCCGGGGGTCGCGGCCCTTCAGGATGATTTCCAGGCCGCGGAACAGCTGGGAGCTGGAGCGGACATCGATGATCTTGCCGTTTTCAACGACGGCTTCGATGCGAAGGTGACCCTCGATTCTGGTTACCGGGTCAACAATAACCTCATGTTTCCCCTTCGCCATCGCGGGACCGGATTTAGCGCAACCGGACATATTATATCCTCCTAGGAATGAGTACTGTTAGTGTCTGCCACTTGGACCCAGCGACTACAGGTCGGTGAGGTCGGCGTAGAAGGCGGTGGTTCCGTTCCAGTCGGCGCCGTCCCAGAAGTCGGGCTGCGAGCAGCCGATGCAGGGGTGGCCGGCCTGGACGGGCCAGTTGTACTGGTTGAACTTCACGGTCGGGCAGTTGTTGTAGGTCTCCGGACCGCGGCAACCCAGTTTGCGCAGACACCAGCCCTTGCGAGCTTCTTCGGAACCGAAGGAAGGAGCGAACTGGTCGTTGTTGAAGAACTCCTGACGGGGGCAGTTGTCATGGACGGATTCCCCGAAGAAGAGGACCGGACGACCGGCAGAGTCGAGCTCGGGCACGCCCTTGCTCAGGAAGTAGACGATGGAGGAGACCAGGTTGTACGGGTTCGGCGGGCAGCCGGGGATGTTGATGATCGGCTTGCCCGGGAAGAGCTCGTTCAGCCCCTTGGCCTGGGTCGGGTTCGGCTGGGCCTTCTGGACACCGCCGTAGGCGGCGCAGGTGCCATAGGTGATGGTGGCGCTGGCGCCGTTCACCACTTTCAGGGTATTTTCCAGCATGGTGTGGCCGCCGACCTTGCCGTAGGCGCCCGCTTCCATGGCGTCGCCGGCCGGAGCGGTGGGAACGCCACCCTCGATGACCGCGACGTACTTGCCCTTCTCCACCGTATCCCACAGGGCCTTCTCGGCGGCGTGACCCGCGGCGGCCATGATGGTTTCATGGTAGTTCAGGGAGATGTAATCCAGGATGAGGGCGTCGATGTAGGGTTCGACGGTCCTCAGGATGGACTCGGAACAACCGGTACATTCAGCATTGTGCAGCCAGACCACGTCGGGCCTGTTGTCTGCCGTGAGGGCTTCCGCGACTTTCGGGGCGAAAGCCGGTCCCATGCCCATCACTGCGGCCACGGTCCCGCAGAACTTCATGAAATCACGACGCGTGACGCCGCGTTTTTCCAGCCGTTCCACGGCTCCGTCCCTGCCATGACCTACGGAAAATTTCATAGAACACCTCCGTAATAAGAATGAGTCTGTTATGATGAAGAGAATAGCGTTATTCCCGCTCATAACCGCCGGGCACAAGCCCGAACTCGAACCTAACCAACCTCAGGTATCACGATCTTTATTTACGTGACACTTCTGGCATCCTTTTTCCGAGTTCGTGCTATAACCCCCCGGAAAAACTAATTAACGTGGTCGTAACCTGCATTACAAACAAAATCAATAGGCAACTTAAAAAAATGTTTCACACGTTCGGCACGCTACATGCATTTCAAGTAACCGGGAAAGATGTGCCTTGAAAGGGAGATAGGCATCAATTCCGCCCCAATCCCGGAGCCGGGACCAATACCGCGAAACAGCACCATGACCAGCAACCCACGCCGCACCTTCATCCTGGATTTCGACGGGGAATCGCCCCTTCGGCTGGACTGCGAACTGCCCGCCATGGCCCGTTCGCCGCTCGACATCCTGCCCGCCGTCTTCGCCCTGGCCGACGCGATCCACACCCGGTCCGCCGCCGCCCTCGGACGCATGGGCCGGACCGTTTCCTGCGGGCCCGGCTGCCCGGCCTGCTGCAACCAACTGGTCCCGGTAAGCGCCTGGGAGGCCCTGCATCTGGCGGCCGTGATCCGCTCCATGGAGCCGCCCCGTCGACACCGCGTGGTCCGCCGCTTCGCACGGGGCGTGGAGCGGCTCAACGACGCCGGCCTCCTGGCCGCCCTGGAGCGGGGGTTCCGGCGGCACACCCTGGAGCCACGCGTCCTGGCGGGCCTCCAGCGCGCCTACTGGAACCTGCGCATCCCCTGCCCCTTCCTGGAAGCGAACGCCTGCTCCATCCATCCCCATCGGCCGCTGGCCTGCCGCGCCTACATGGTCACCTCGGCACCGGCCCGCTGCGCCGCGCTCTACGGAGCGGAACAGAGCCACGAGATCGTGCTCCACGCCGCCGACCCGGCCAGCACCCTGGCCGCCTTCTCCGGCGTCGGCATCACCCGGACCCGCGTCCTGCCGCTCCTGCTCTCCCTCTCCGCCGCGCCGTCCCTCAGGCCCGAGCCCGCGCCCCTGCCCGGGGACCGCATGTTCGCCCGCTTCCTCGACCTGATGGCCGCCAGCTTTGTCCGCCGCGTCTGACCGCCGGGCGCGTTGCATTTCCCCTCCCGCCCTCGTATACTTTCACCAGGGCCCTGCGCCCCAACGACATACCAAGGAGCCGCGCCATGAGCGTCATCGTCGACCTCTCCCTCTTTCCCCTGGACAAGGGCGGTTCCGGCCTGGGCCGCTACGTGGCCCGCACCGAGGCCATCCTCAAGGACTCAGGCCTGAACTACCGGCTCGGCCCCATGGGAACGGCCATCGAGGGCGAATGGGACGAGGTCATGCATGTGATCGGCCAGTGCTATCACGCCCTTGAGTCGGACTGCGACCGCATCTACGTGACCATCAAGGCGGATTCCCGCAAGGGCCGCACCGGCGGACTGGCGGGCAAGGTGGCCAGCGTCCGCAGCCACGCGGACTGACGCAATATACTTGAACCCGAGGCGGATTCAGGTAATAGATAAAATGAGTAAGAGGCCCGCAACGCAGGAGCAGCCGTGTCCATCGTCCAGCAGCAGATCAAGTTGAAGAAGGTTTCCCAGGGGAACTACCTGATGCGAAACGTGCTCAGGCACAACGTGGTCTTCAACGAGGGAGCGAGGGGCGACGCGGCCTACATCCTGACCGAGGGCAAGGTGGAGATATCCGGCAACATCGAGGGCCACAAGAAGGTCTTCGCCGTGCTCAAGCCCATCTCCATCTTCGGCGAGATGGCCCTGTTCCTGGACGACAACATGCGGACCGCCACGGCCATCGCCCTGGAGGACTCCAAGGTCATCGAGGTGACCAAGGACGACCTGGACGAGTTCATGCGCGCCTCGCCCAAGGTCATCGCCTCCATCATCACCGTGCTGGTCAGCCGCCTCAAATCCACCACCAAGAAGGCCCTGAAGGTCCCGAGCGTGGGCATGGGCGTGGTCCGGATGCTCGACCTCTTCGCCTCCAACAACACCACTGTGCTGCGCTACGACACCACGGTCAAGGCCCTGGCCGACACCTTTGTCACCACCACGGACCGCATCGAGCAGTACATCCACGGCCTGGCCGACCAGCAGCTCCTGGCCGTGGGCCGCGACGAGCACGACTGCCGCGTCATCCGCATCCGCGAGCGCAACCTCCTGCACGAGGTCATGAAAAACAAGCAGGAATAGCCGCCCGCGCCGAAAGGATGCAAAAAGGCCGGGAGATCGCTCTCCCGGCCTTTCTCATTGTCGAACAGGCTGCGCTAGTAGCGCTGACGGCCGCCGTTCTTGCGGCTCTTGGGCACGATGAGGACGCGCTTCATGGGGCCTTCACCCTTGGAGCGGGTGAAGACCTCCTCGTTCTCCTGCAGGGCGAGATGGACCACGCGGCGGTGGTAGGACGAGAGCGGCTTGGTGGACTGGGTGCGGCCCAGGTCCGCAGCCTTGCCCGCCAGGTGCAGGGCGATCTGGCGAAGCTTGTCGTCCTGGCGTTCGCGGTAGTCGCCGGTATCGACCTGGATGCGCACCGAGGCCTCCATCTTGCGGGAGACCAGGCGATTGACCAGGTATTGCAGTGAGGAAAGGGTCTGGCCCTCGCGGCCGATGATAAGCCCGCTGTTCTCCTCGTCGTCGATGAAGACCTTGACCCGGTCGGACTCGATGGTCACCTCGACCTTGGCCTCGCCAACGATGGGGGTGAGGAGCTGGCTCATGACCTCGCGCACGGCCGCTTCCAGCACGGCGGGGTCGAACTCGGACATGTCCACGGTCGGACGCTGCTCGTCGCCGAAATCCTCCTCGACCTCCGGGCGCGGCTTGCGCTCGGGTCGGGGCGGCTTGCGCTCGCGACGCGGCTTCTCGCTCTTGGGCCGGGACTCGCGGGACTCGCGAGGTTCGCGGGCCTCCCGGGGCTTGCGCTCGGGCCGGGGCTTGCGCTCGCGGCCGCCCTTGCGTTCGCGGGGCTGCGGTTCGTCGCGGAAGACGTTGCCGTTGACGTCGTTGGCCGGGTCGTACTCGGGCTCGACCACGTTGCCGTTGATGTCGTCGTATTCCTCGGGCTCGATGGCGTTGCCGGGCGCGGGACCGTCGTCATGGTCGTCCTCGTAGACGGACGCGGCCACGGGAGCGGCCTTGGGCGCTTCGACGGGGGCCGGGACTTTGGCGGGAGCGGCCTCGGGCGCTTCGGGAGCGGCCTCGGACGCTTCGGGAGCGGGCT
>NZ_JAQUWN010000065.1:0-12338 GCF_028692895.1 Pseudodesulfovibrio sp. | reverse complement strand
AGGATGTCGCTGGTGTTGACCTGGGCGCGGGGCCGGGCCTTCACCTTGGCCTTCTTGACGCCCATGATGCCGAAGATGCCGGTGGAGCCGCCGCCCAGGATCTCGATCTCCAGGCGGTCCCGTTGCAGGTTGAAGTAGTCGCAGGCGCTTCCGATGGCTTCGTCCAGATCCTTGCCCTGGAATTCCTTGAAGTCACTCATGGTTCTTTCCTTGTATCTGCCGGGAAGTCGGGGCCCCCGGAGGCATGGTTAATCGTTTTTCGCCGCCTTGGCCTTGGCTTTACGCGCGATCATGAACTGCTGGCCGATGGACAGGATGTTGTTGAGCAGCCAGTAGACGACCAGGCCGGACGGGAACTGCAGGAACATGAAGGTGAAGATGAGCGGCATGGCCATCATGATCTTCCGCTGTGTCGGATCGCCGGCCGTGGGGGTCATCTTCTGCTGCAGGAACATGGTCGCACCCATGACGATGGGCGTGATGTAATACGGGTCCTTGGCGGAGAGGTCGGCCAGCCAGGGCAGGTCCGTGAACGGCAGGTGGGGGATGAACGGCGCGTGCCGCAGCTCCACCGCGCCCAGAAGCGCCTTGTACAGGCCGAAGAAGACGGGAATCTGCACGATCATGGGCAGGCAGCCGCCCATGGGGTTGACCTTGTACGTCTTGTACAGGGCCATGGTCTCCTGGTTGAGCCGCTGCTTGTCGTCCCCATACTTCTCGCGAAGCTTCTGGACCATGGGCTGCAGCTTCTTCATCTGCTCCATGGAGCCGTAGCTCTTCTGGGACAGCGGCCAGAACAGGAGCTTGATGATGATGGTCAGGAGGATGATGGCGACGCCGTAGTTGTGCACGTAGCCGTAGAAGAAGTTCATGGCGATGAGCAGCGGCTTGGCCAGAAAGTCGAACCAGCCGAAGTTGACGGCCTCGTCGAGATTGTTCGGCATGCTGGCGAGCATCTGCCGGTCCGTGGGGCCGAGGAAGTAGGAGGCCTTGAAGGACTTGGTCACGTTGGGAATGAAAGTCGCCTCGCGGGTGACGGCCATGCGGAAGATGTCGTCCTGGAACCCGGCGGACAGGGAGGAATCCTCGCTGTCGGGCACGATGGCGAAAAGGAAGTAGTTGGACTCGATGGCCCCCCACTTCAGCCCGCCGGAGGTGGACAGCCCCTTCTCCTTGAGGTCGTCGCGGTTGGACTCCTCGTTGCGGCCCTCCTTGTTCAGGTAGGCCACCTTGGTCGGGTTGTAGCGGTCGTCCGCGGCGGACATGGACTTGGCCGCGGCCGTGAAGGCGATGGAGCCCTCGACGCCGGTCTTGTTCAAGTTGGTGACCCCGGTGTTTTCCTCGATGAGGTATGTGTCGGGGTGGAAGGTCAGGACGCGCTCGATGCGGAAGCCATGCACCTGGCCGGTGAAGGTCAGGGACTTGGTGCCGTCCTGCCCGGTCAGGGTCAGGTTCGAGCCGTGGAAGGCCCAGTCGCCGTACTTCCAGGTGTGAACCTGGTCGTCGCCGCCCCGGGAGAGGAACAGGCCGAGCGGGCCCTTGGCGAAGGCCTTCTCGCCGACGAGGTCCACGTTCGGGGAATCCTGGGCGATGGTGTCCTTGTACTGCTTGAGAACGAATTTTTCGAGGATGCCGCCCTGCGAATTGAAGACGGCGGTGTAGAGCGGGGTGTCCACGGTGACCTGGACCCCCTGGGTGGGCGCGAATTCGGGAACGGCGGGAGCCTCGGCGGCCTGTCCCCCCGTCGCCTGCTCGGAAAGCGTGGCGGCCTGTTTTTCCGCCTGGGCGGCCTGACGGGCCATTTCCGCCTTCTGCTCGGCCGTGGGAGCGTTGAGGTACTGCCATCCGAAGATGACCAGGGCGCTCAGGGCCAGGGCAATGACTAGGCGGAGTTTCTCCTTCTTGTCCATGAACTGATTCTCGCTTTGGATTGTGGGGATGGCCAGACGGCCGGGACGGGGTCATAGCCCCCGCGGCACAGAGGTTGGCAACGAAGGAGACGCCAAAGCGTTAAAAGGCCGCCCTTGAAGGCTCCGTGCGTCTGGATCGCTTCCACGGCGTACTCGGAGCACGAGGGAACGAACCTGCACGCCGGAGGCAACAGGGGGGAGATGAGTTTTTGGTACAACCAAATGAGCGCCAGCAGGACCTTGCGCATCATTTCCTCTCTATGAGGCCGCCGCTCCCGCCCGAAGGCGGCTCATAAGCGGGGTGAACTCTTCTGTGGCGAGGGCGAGAGTAAGCTGCTTGGCCTCAAGGTTCCGCTTCGGAACGACGACGACATCCAGAGGCAAGTCAACGTCGAATTGATGCAGCCTGAAGTACTCGCGCACCACCCGTTTAATGCGGTTGCGCGCCACTGCGTTGCCCATCTTTCGGCTCACGGTGAGGCCCAGGCGGAAACCGTCCGGGCCTTGGTCCCTGCGCAGGACAAAGAAAATGAAGCTTCGGGTGAAGTGCTTCCTGCCCTGCTCGTAACACGCCGTGAACTCCGGGCTTTTCAGCAGCCGGCGCTCCTTGCCCCAACCTAGACGGTTAATCTCTTGCGCCCCTTGGCGCGACGGCTGCGAAGCACGGCGCGGCCGTTCTTGGTGCGGGAGCGCACCAGGAAGCCATGGGTTCTCTTGCGGCGGCACTTGCTGGGCTGATACGTACGTTTCATATCGGTATATCTCCTGAGAGTAGAATTTCACGAGTGGTTACGTCGAACGGAAGCATATAACCGGAGCGCAACCGGCCGTCAAGCCAAAATCATGCCGGTTTCGGGGTGCTCCGCCCCGTCCCGCCGGGTTTCGCGCCGGGGGGAAATCTGCTACACCATCCCTGGCCCGAGGGCGGGAATCCCCCTGCCCGGCCGGTCCAACCGCAACCGCCAACCCGTGGAGGCGCCATGGAAAAGCCTGTCGACAACTACTGGGAACTCAACCTTCGCGACCTGGAGCAACGCCTGGCCAGAAACGGCTTCACCGTCCACCGGGCGGATTCACCGGCTCATGCCGGGGAGGTGGTCATAAACGAGATTCTGCCCGCACTCAAGCCAAAAACGGTCTCCTGGGGCGGTTCAGCCACCCTGGCCGCCTCCGGCCTGCGCGAACGCCTGCTCGCCTCGCCCGACTACGAGGTCCTGGACACATGGGACCAGTCCCTGTCCGCCGGGGAGAAATACGAGTTGCGCCGCCACTCCCTGCTGGTGGACTGTTTTTTCTGCTCCTCCAACGCCGTGACCATGGAGGGCCACCTGGTCAACCTGGACATGACCGGCAACCGCACCGGGGCCCTCTCCTTCGGCCCGAGGAACGTGGTCGTCCTGCTCTCGCGCAACAAGCTTGTGCCGGACCTCGGCCGGGCCATGGATCGCATCAAGGAATACGTGGCCCCGGTCAACGCCATGCGCCTGAACAAGAAGACGCCCTGCGCCAAGACCGGCTACTGCATGGACTGCGACTCGCCCGACCGCATCTGCAACACCTGGACGATCACCGAGAAGTCCTACCCCAAGGGCCGCATCGTCATCGTGCTCATCAACCAGGACGCCGGGTTCTAGGCGGCTTCGGCGGCCCGGCCCTCCCCCGGGCCGGACGCCGGGTATATTATAATGAAGCGAAGGGTGTGCATAAGATGTTCGTAACCGTGTTCCAAACCTCGCCGGACCTGTTCCAAACCGGGCCGGACCTGTTCCAAACCGGGCCGGAACGGTTCCAAAACCTGTTCGCAAGCTGTGCCGAGTTTGGAACATCCCGCCGGAGGACGCGGTGAGCAAGCGCCATCTTTCCGCCGGGCGGGCCTACCGCGAGGCCGTGCGTCCCCAGGAGGGCGAGGTCCGCTTCCAGGTGGCCGTGGAGCAGAGCGACCTGCTGGTGGTGGCCGAGCGCGACCTGCACACCGAGATCGCGGCCTTCGTGGCGCAGGTGCGCGGCGAGATCAAGAACTGGATTCTCTTCCACCCCGAGTTCGCGGCCTCCCTGGAGCCTGTGGCCGTGCCCGGCGACGCGCCCGAGGCGGTGCGCGCCATGGCCGACGCGGCCGCGCGCTGCGGGGTCGGACCCATGGCAGCCGTGGCCGGGGCAGTGGCCCAGGCCGTGGGCGACCGTTTCGCCGCCATGAGCCCGAACATCCTGGTGGAAAACGGCGGCGACACCTACCTGCGCTCCACCCGCGAGCGCGTGGTCGCCCTGCTCGCCGAGCCGGACTCCGGGGCCGTGCTCGGCCTGCGCATCGAGGCGAACGCCTTCCCGGTCTCCATCTGCGCCTCCAGCGCCACCATCGGTCATTCCCTCTCCCTCGGCCGGGGCGACCTGGTGGCCGTGCGCGCGCCCGACGCCCGGCTGGCCGACGCCGCCGCCACCGCCCTGTGCAACCTCCTGCGCGACAAGAACGACGTCAACCGCGTCCTGGACCGGGCCAAGGTCCTGGCCGAACACGGCCTGACCGGCGTCTTCGCCCAGGTGGACGACACCCTGGCCGCCTGGGGCGACGTCGAACTGGTCGCCCTGGACTAAGTCCGGGCCGCTCCCCTTCCCCTCCCGAATCCCGACGCCCGGCGACGCAACATGGCCGCCGCCCGGCTCCGCGCACCGACCCGCCAGAGATAATTCATATTGAATTCCGGGATATTAGCTTTTTCCAAAAATAAATCCCGACAATGAGGATTGTACTGGGATCGCATACGGTGATATTTGTATTCGACATTTGATATGCCGGAGGCAAAGCATGATTTTCGCACATTCGCTGGAGGGGGCCCCGCAGACGGACTGGCAACCGCTGGAGGACCACCTCGCGGCGGTGGCCGAGCGGTCCGGACGGGCCGCCGCCGCGTTCGGGGCGGAGCCCTGGGGCCGGATGCTCGGGCTGGCGCACGACATCGGGAAAAGCAATCCGGACTTCCAGCGGCGACTGACCGGCGAGAACCGGGGCCATGCCGACCACAAGGGCATCGGCGCGCGGCTGCTGGCCGAGCTGGGCACGGGCTTCGGCCGCATTGGCGCTTACTGCGTGGCCGGGCACCACGGCGGCCTGCCGGATTATTCGAACACCGAAAACGGGCGCTCCCTGACCCGGGTCCTGGCGGACGCCAAGCCCCTGCCGGACGGCGCGGCGAATCCCCTCGCCGGGTCGCGCTCCCCCGAGCTGCCATTCGTCCCGAACGACCCGTTCCAGCTCTCCTTTTTCACGCGCATGCTCTTCTCCGCCCTGGTGGACGCGGACTTCCTGGACACCGAGGCGTTCATGGAGCCGCAAAAAACCGCCTGGCGCGCGCCGGGGCCGCCCCTGGACCGGCTGGCCGCAGCCCTGGACGCCCGCCTTGCGGGATTCGAAAAAAACGGCCGGGTCAACGCGCTGCGCGCCGAAATCCTGGCCCATTGCCGGGAAAAGGCCGCCCTTGAACCGGGCCTCTTCACCCTGACCGTGCCCACGGGCGGCGGCAAGACCCTCTCCTCCATGGCCTTCGCCCTGGACCACGCCCGCCGCCACGGCCTGCGGCGCGTGATCCAGGTCATTCCCTACACGTCCATCATCGAGCAGAACGCGCAGGTCCTCCGCGACGTCTTTCGGGACCATCCCGGCGCGGTCATCGAGCACCACAGCACCTTCGACCCGCGCAAGGCCTTCGGGGAGGAGGACAACGCCGCCGAGTCCGCCGAGGCCCGCCGCCACCGGCTGGCCTGCGAGAACTGGGACGCGCCGGTCATCGTCACCACCAACGTCCAGTTCTTCGAGTCCCTGTTCGCGGCCGCCACGTCGCGCTGCCGCAAGCTGCACAACCTGGCCGGTTCGGTCATCGTCCTGGACGAGGCCCAGATGCTGCCCGTGGCGTTCCTGGACCCGTGCCTGCGCGCCCTGGAGGAGCTGGCGGCCCACTACGGGTGCAGCGTGGTCCTGTGCACGGCCACCCAGCCCGCCCTGCGCCGCGAGGACTTTGCCGCCGCCCGGCGCAAGGGGGACGGCCACGGCCTGGCCGGGCTGACCCCGGAGCGGGAGCTGGCCCCGGCCCCGGACCGGCTGCACGCGGCCTTCCGGCGCACCGAGCTGCGCGACCTGGGCGAGCTGGCCCTGGACGAGGTGGCGGGCCTGGTGCGCGAGCGGGAACAGGTCCTGTGCATCGTCAACACGCGCGCCCGCGCGGCCGAGCTGTTCGGGCAGGTCGCGGACGAGCCCGGCGCGCGCCACCTGAGCGCGCTGATGTGCCCGGCCCACCGCTCGGCCCGGCTGGCGGAAATCCGGGGGATGCTGAAAAACGGCGAGCCGTGCCGGGTCGTCTCCACCCAACTCGTCGAAGCGGGTGTCGACGTCTCTTTCCCCGAGGTGATCCGCGAGATGGCCGGGCTGGACGCCATCGTCCAGGCCGCCGGGCGGTGCAACCGGGAGGGCGAGCGCGAGGACCTGGCTCCGGTGTCGGTGTTCTTTCCGGCCGAGGGGCTGGGCCGGACCTTTGCGGCCCAGGCCGAACATGCGGCGGCCGTGCTGCGCGGTCCGGAGGGGGAGGACCCTTTTTCGCCGGAGGCGATCCGCCGCTATTTCCGCCTGCACTACTGGCTCCAGCCTTCCCTGGACCACAAGGACGTGCTGCGCGACCTGGGCAGCCGTGCGGGGGAGTGGCATTTCCGCGAGGCCGCCCGCAAGTTCCGGCTCATCGACAGCCCCATGGCGCCGGTGATCGTCCCCTGGGACGGCCGGGCGGCGGAGCAGGTGGAGCGGCTGCGCTACGCCGAGCATCCGGGCGGCCCGCTGCGCGAACTCCAGCACTACACGGTGCAGGTCTACGACCCGCAGTTGCGCGCCCTGGACGACGCCGGAGCCATCGAATGGGTGGCCGACACCTACGCCGTGCTCTGCCGCATGGAGCACTACGACGACCGCCTCGGCCTGACCGTGCCGGGGGAGTGGAAGGCGGAGGATTTTCAAATTTAGGAAACACAACAAGGAGGTGACAGTTGTGTCAGGCATAAAACTCAGGGTCTGGGGCGATTACGCCTGTTTCACCCGGCCGGAGATGAAGGTGGAGCGCGTCAGCTACGACGTGATGACGCCTTCGGCGGCACGGGGGATTCTGGAGGCCATCTACTGGAAACCGTCGATCCGCTGGGTGATCGAGCGCATCCACGTCATGAAGCCCATCCGCTTCGACAACGTCCGCCGCAACGAGGTGGCGGCCAAGGTGCCCGTGGGCAGCGTCAAGACCGCCATGAAGGGCGGGGACGAGCCGCTGCGGCTCTTCATCGAGGACAGCCGCCAGCAGCGCGCCGCCCTGATCCTGCGCGACGTGGAGTACGTCATCGAGGCGACCTTCGCCTACACGTCTCCCGATGACCGCAACGACGGCAAGCACCTGGACATGTTCAACCGGCGCGCGGCCAAGGGCCAGTGCTTCCACCGGCCCTACCTGGGCTGCCGCGAGTTCGCCGCGTTCTTCGAACCCGTGGAGGGCGCGATCCCGGCCTCGTCCCTGGCGGACGAGCCCCCGCGCGACCTCGGCTGGATGCTCTACGACATCGACTACGCGCGCGACATGGCCCCGGTCTTCTTCCGCCCGGCCCTGGAACGCGGCGTGGTCGAGGTCCAGGCGGCCCTCGGGCGGGAGGGCGCGGCGTCATGATCCTGCAAGCATTGAACGACTATTACGAACGGCTGCTGGCCGACCCCGACGCGGACGTGCCGGAGTTCGGCTTCGGCCTCCAGGCCGTGCACTTCGCCCTGGCGCTGGACCGCAAGGGCAACCTGGTCGGCCGTCCCCTGGACCTGCGCGACGAAAAGGGCCGCCCCCAGCGCATCGAGGTGCCGGGGCCGATGGTGCGCACGGTCGGCGTGGTCCCGAACTTCGCCTGGGACAACACCGGCTACGTGCTCGGCGCGGACGACAAGGGCAAGCCCGCGCGTACGGCCCAGTCCCACGCGGCCTTCAAGGCGCTGGCCGCCGCTGCGCTGGACGGCGTGGATGACGAAGGGGCCGCGGCCCTGCTCGCCTTCCTCGCCGACTGGGACCCGGCCCGGGCCCCGGAGCTGCCGGACTGGGACAAGGCGATCGGCCTGAACCTGGTCTTCACCCTCGACGGCGAGCCCGGCTACCTGCACGACCGCCCGGCCTTTCGCGACGCCTGGCTGCGCCATCTGGCGGAGAGTTCCGACGCCGAAAAGGGCATGTGCCTGGTCACCGGCGAGGTCGGGCCCATCCCGCCGACCCACGCCAAGATCAAGGGCGTGATCGGGGCCCAGACGTCCGGGGCCTCGCTGGTCTCCTTCAACTTCGACGCGGCCAAGTCCTTCGGCAAGGAGCAGAACCTGAACGCCCCGATCTCGGAGCGCGCGGCCTTCGCCTACGCCACGGCCCTGAACCACCTGCTGGCCCCGGAAAGCCCGCGCAAGCTGCGGGTGGGCGAGACCACGGTGCTCTTCTGGACCGACGCGCCGGGCCAGGCCGAGCCCCTCTTCAACCTGGCCATGGGCGGCAAACCGGCCGAGGACGAGGACCAGGCCCGCCGCCTGGAGGGCTACCTCGCGGCCGTGGCCCGGGGGAAATACCCCGAGGAGCTGGGGGACGCGAAGACGCCGTTTTACGTCCTCGGCCTGTCGCCCAACGCGGCGAGGCTCTCGGTGCGCTTCTGGCACGTAGGCACGGTGGGCGGCATGGCGGAGCGGCTGGGCAGACACTACCGGGCCCTGGCCCTGGAGCGCCGGTTCGACAGCGACCCCGAACACCCGACCCCGTGGCAACTGCTGCGCGACCTGGCGCCGCAGCGCGACTCCAGGAACCTGTCGCCGCTGCTCTTCGGCCAGTTCGTCCGGTCCATCGTCCAGGGGCTGCCCTATCCGCAGACCCTGCTTTCCGCCGCCCTCGGCCGCATCCGGGCCGACAAGGAAATCAACTACCTGCGGACCGCCGTCATCAAGGCGTTCCTGGTCCGCAACCACGACAACGAGGAGATCACCATGTCACTGAACAAGAACAACCGGGAGACCGGCTACCTGCTGGGCAGACTGTTCGCCACCCTGGAGCGGACCCAGCACGCGGCCCTGGGCAACGTCAACGCCTCGGTGCGCGACAAGTATTTCGCCTCGGCGGCGGCCACGCCCGGCCTGGTCTTTCCCATCCTCATACGGAACGCGCAGAACTGGCTCTCCAAGATCGCCAAGGACAAGGGCGGGCTCGCCCGATTCTACGACGGCATCATCACCGAAGTCGTCGGGAGCCTTGACGACGCCAAGGGCTACCCCGGAACCCTTCCCATCAGGGAACAGGGACTGTTCACTATCGGCTACTACCAGCAGATGCAGGATTTCTACACCAAAAAAGAAAAGAATACGGAGGATTAGACAATGACCGCCATCAATAATCGCTACGAGTTCGTCTACCTGTTCGACGTGGAGAACGGCAACCCCAACGGCGACCCGGACGCGGGCAACACCCCGCGCATCGACCCGGAAACCGGCTTCGGCCTGGTCACCGACGTCTGCCTCAAGCGCAAGGTCCGCAATTACGTGGACATCGTGAAGCAGGGCGCGGAGGGCTGCAACATCTACGTGGCCGAAAAGGGCGTGCTCTCCACCTCGCGCGAGCCCGCCTACAAGTCCGAGGAAGTCGCCAAGCTCAAGAAGAAGGACGAGCAGATCGCCGCCGCCCGCAAGTGGATGTGCGCCAACTTCTACGACGTGCGCACCTTCGGCGCGGTCATGTCCACCACCCTGAACAACTGCGGGCAGGTGCGCGGCCCGGTCCAGCTCACCTTCGCCCGGAGCATCGAGCCCATCGTCCCGGCCGAGGTCTCCATCACCCGCATGGCCGTGGAGACCGAGAAGGAGGCCGAGGCCCAGGGCGGCGACAACCGGACCATGGGCCGCAAGCACATCGTGCCCTATGGCCTGTACCGCGCCGAGGGGTTCGTCTCCGCCCACCTGGCCCAGGGCGACAAGGGCACCGGCTTCTCCGACGCCGACCTGGAGCTGTTCTGGCAGGCCCTGGCCAACATGTTCGACCATGACCACTCCGCCGCGCGCGGCAAGATGAGCGCTCGCGCCCTCTACGTCTTCAAGCACAAGGACGCCCTGGGCAACGCCCCGGCCCACAAGCTCTTCGCGGCCATCGACGTCACCCCCAAGGGCGAAGGCCCGGCCCGCTCCTTTGACGACTACGTGGTCAAGGTGGACAAGGCGGCCATTCCGGACTCCGTGACCCTGGAAGTAAAGTTCTAGGCCATGGACGACGGGACCCTGCCCCTTTCCGCGTTGCAGCACTATCTGTACTGCCCCCGGCAGTGCGCGCTCATCCACGTGGAAAAGGTCTGGGACGAGAATCGGTTCACCGCCGAAGGGCGGCTGCTGCACCTCCGCGCCGACGCCGGGGCTCCGGGTCGGCGCGGGGGCGTGGCCGAGGACCGGGCCGTGCCCCTGCGCAGCGAACGGCTCGGCCTCTTCGGCGTGGCCGACGTGGTGGAGACGCGCCCCGGCCCGGACGGGCGGGAAACGCCGTATCCCGTGGAATACAAGCGGGGCTCGCCCAAGCCCGAGGACTGGGACCGCGCCCAGCTCTGCGCCCAGGCCATGTGCCTGGAGGAGATGCTCGGCCGCCCCGTGCCCGAGGGGGCCATCTTCTACGGCAAGCCCCGCCGCCGGGAGCGGGTGGTCTTCGACGCGTCCCTGCGCGGCCTGGTGGAGCGGACCTGCGCCGCCATGCGGGCCATGATCGAGGGCGGCGAGATCCCCGAGGCCGTTCGCTCCCCGCGCTGCCGGGGGTGCTCGCTCGGAGACGCCTGCATGCCGGGCGTCTCCCGGCGGGTCGAAAGCTATCTGCTGAAAGGGCTTGAAGGATGAAGAAACTCCTGAACACCCTCTACGTCACGTCCCAGGGGACCTATCTCTCCAAGGACGGGGAATGTGTGGTGGTGCGCACCGAGGACGGGGAGAAGCGGCGGTTTCCGGCCCACGTGCTGGACGGGATCGTCTGCTTCGGCAACGTGCTGTGCAGCCCGTTCCTGCTCGGCCACTGCGCGGAAAGCGGGCTGTGCGTGTCCTTTCTGACCGAAAACGGCCGGTACCTGGCCGGGGTGAGCGGGCCGCAGAGCGGCAACGTGCTGCTCCGGCGCGCCCAGTATCGGAGCGCGGACGACGACGGCGCGTCCGCCGGAATCGCCCGGTCCATCCTCTCGGGCAAGGTGGCCAACTCGCGCGCGGTCCTGCGCCGCTGCCTGCGCGACCACGGCGGCCGGGTGGACGAGGCGCGGGTCCTGTCGGCCATCGCCATGCTGGACGACGCGGCCGCCCGGCTGCGCGGGCCGGTGCCCCTCGACGTGGCCCGTGGCATCGAGGGCCAGGCGGCCAACGCCTATTTCGGGGTCTTTGACGAGCTCATCCTGGCGGGCGCGCCGGAGTTCCGCTTTGCGGGCCGCAACCGCCGCCCGCCGCTGGACGCCGTCAACTGCCTGCTGTCATTCGTCTATACCCTGCTGACCCACGACATCCGCTCCGCGCTGGAGGGGGTGGGGCTCGACCCTCAGGTCGGTTTTCTCCACCGCGACCGGCCGGGCCGCCCAGGCCTCGCCCTGGACCTGATGGAGGAGTTCCGGTCGTTTCTGGCCGACCGCCTGGCTCTCTCGCTCATCAACCGGGGCGAGGTGGCGACGCGCGGCTTCGTGGCCAAGGAGAGCGGCGCGGTCTTCATGGACGACGACACGCGCAAGACCGTGCTCACCGCGTGGCAGAAGCGCAAGCAGGACGAGGTGCTGCACCCGTTTCTGAACGAACGCATCCCGCTGGGCATGGCCTTCCACGTCCAGGCGAGGCTCCTGGCCCGGGCCCTGCGCGGCGACCTGGACGGCTATCCGCCCTTCTTCTGGAAGTGAGTCATGCTGGTGCTGGTGACCTATGACGTGAGCATGGAGGACGCGACCGGTCCGCGCCGGCTCAGGCGCATCGCCAAGATTTGCGAGGGATTCGGCCAGCGGGTGCAGTATTCGGTGTTCGAATGCGTGGTCGATCCGGCCCAGTGGGCGCGGCTGCGCCACCGCCTGCTCGACGCCTACGACGAGGAGCGGGACAGTCTGCGCTTCTATTTCCTCGGCAGCAACTGGCAGCGGCGCATCGAGCACCACGGTGCGGGCGCCACCTATGATCCGGAGCGGGACGCGCTGATCCTGTGACCCGCGAACCCCAAGCTGTCGGCAAATCCCCGGAGGTTTCGCGGTGGCAGATTAATTTATAAATACGGCATGTTGCACGCAACACATCGTTTGCGATACATGCTACTGGTGCAAAAGGAAGCCGGTTCGCGGCCAACCGTTCCAGATCCCTTGGCCCGCCTGATTCCCCGCACCCACAGTCGCCCCCCTCACGGGGGCGTGGATTGAAAC
>NZ_JAQUWN010000064.1 GCF_028692895.1 Pseudodesulfovibrio sp. | reverse complement strand
TCCATTTCTATCAAGAAGTCCCCGGCGGCAGAAGCAACCGAGGCAAATGGATTGGCCCGGCACAGGGCAATGCCACACGGTGGGATCTTGATTAACTTCGTCCTCCTGGCAGTCCTCTTCATTCCGGCCCCCGCCGACGGCGGCGGGGGCTTCCCGCACACCGGCACGTTTTCGAGCCTCATCTACCACGAGGAGGGCGGGGACTGGCTCGGCATAGAACTGCTGCTCGTCGAGACCGGGCAGGGCGTCGAGGGCGCGCTGCAATTCGCGGACGGCGAGCCCCGACCGCCCGTTCTCGTGCATCCGCGCATCGAGGGCGAGCGCATTTCCTTCGAGTATGCCGACCAGGGGCAGCGCGGCCGCTTCCGGGGGCGGTTCACCGAGTCCGGCATCCGGCCCCTGGAGCCCGACCCGCAAAGCTGGTGGAACCTGCGACGCCGCCCCAGCTTCTGGGACCGATACAGAAACGAAACCGGCGGGGACTGGCCGTCATGGTGACCCGAAGCAACCACGCCCTGTGCCGGATCGCGGCCGACCATCCGCCCTTCCCGCTCTTCTTCCTGGTCCTCCTCCTGATCCTTCTCCCGACAGACCCCGCCATGGCCCAAGGACCGCCCTCCCCGCATCTCGGCACCTTCTCCTCCCTGTTTCGCAATGGAGACGGCGTCCGGGGCTTCGAAATCAAGCTGGCGGCCGCCGCCGAAGCTGCCTGGGCCATCTGCCAGCGCGCCGACGGCGAGCCGGGCCAGCTGGAGATCGTCAAACCCATATTCGAGGGGGATCGGATCACCTTCGTGCTCCGTGACGGGACGAAATGGGTGGGCCGGTACCTCGACACCGGCATCGAGTTGATCGAGCCCGCAGGCTACCCCTTCCCCTTTCTCAAGCGCCAGCCCAGCTACTGGGACGAGCCCCGCGACCGGCCGCCAAAGCGGCCGTAGCGCCGGGAGCCGCCATGGACCGGATTGAACGCCGCCGGGCGGAGGCTAGTTGTGGAGTTGCAAGACGCTGTTCACAGTTTTTCCTAATCGGCTGATGGGTGTTTTCTACTGTAACGCCGAGTGATTCCTGCAATGGTTGTATTCATGGAGCCAGCGGGGCAACTCGCTGGCTCTTTCGCATGAATTCGCATAGCTGGCGGCATAGGCCCACTCGCGGAGCGCTGTCTGGATGAATCGCTCCGCCTTGCCGTTGGTGCGCGGCGTATAAGGCCGGGTGCGGATATGCCGGAGCCCAAGCCGTCAACACGCCTCACGGAACAGTCTGGAAACATAACCCATTCCATTGTCCGTCATCACCCGGCGCACGGCAATTCCCAACGACTTGTAAAAACGAAGAGCCGATGAAAGAAAAGCAACGACGCTTTCCTTGCGTTCGCGGCCAGGATTTCCGCAAAGGCGATGCGGCTGGCGTCGTCAATGGCCACGTGCGCGAACTCCCAGCCCGCGCCGCGCGTCGCCTTCCGTCGGTCGCCATGCACGCGGTGGCCAGGCCGGGCGAAGCACCCCGGTTTCTTGATGCCGATGTGCAGTAAATCGCCTGGATTTTCCCACTGATAGCGCCGTGGGGGAAGGGGCGTCTCCAATGTCTTGAGCTGGTTCATGCGCAATCGACGCAACACACGGTGCACCCGCGCTGCGGAGAGTCCGAGCATAGCGGCGATGCGGCGAGCGGTGAGGTGCTGGCGGCGCAAGGCGGCGATCTGCCCTATGGTTCGAGGCGAGAGGGCTGTCGGCGAATGATGGGGCCGTGAGGACTTGTCGCAAAGTTCCTCCCCTTTTCTGTGGCGCGCCAACCACTTGTAAACGGTGCGTCGGGATACCCCAAACGCCGCCGCCACACGTTGTGGCCGTTCTCCGCTTTTGATCCGGCCTACAAGCTCCACTCGACGGACAAGCGTCAATCCGGCATCAGCACATGAATGTTCACTCGATCCTCCTTTCGGCTATTGCGTCTTCGTAAACACAATTTGACCGATTAGGGCCGAGTGAACAACCTCCTATAACTCCACAGCTAGGCGTCCGCGAACATTTCCCGGATCTTGTCCATGTCGCGGGTCAGGCCGAGGGCGCACATGAGGCGCAGCCGGGCCTTGGGTCCCCCCAGGCGGCCGCAGAGAATGACGCCCTTGTCCTGGAGGTCCGCGCCGCCGCCATAGTAGCCATAGATGGGCCAGACCCCGCCCTCGATGCAGCGGGTGGCCAGGACCACGGGCAACCCGGCCGCCACGCACTCCTCCAGGGCCGGGACAATGGCGGGCGGCACGTTGCCAGCGCCGAATCCTTCGATCACAAGTCCCTTCATTCCAATGAATTTTGCATGATCGATAAGCGACCGGTCCATGCCCGTGTACGCGGTGATGAGGGCCACCTTCTCCTCGATGGCGGCGGGCCTGAGCTTGCGCCTGGGGGCGTGGGCCAGGGGGAAGCCGGGCAGGATGACGGTCTCGCCCGCCACGTAGCCCACGATGCCCGCCTCGCGGGATTCGAAGGCGTCCACGTTCAGGGAGTTGGTCTTGACTACCTCTCGGGCGGAGAAGAGACGGTCGGTCATGAGCAGGCACGCGCCGGTCCCGGCCGGGATGGGCAGCAGGCAGGCGCGCACCGCGTTGATGAGGTTGCGCACCCCGTCGTAGCCGGACTCGGAGTAGTAGCGCATGGACCCGGTCAGGACCACGGGCTTGTCCGAGTCGATGACCATGTCGCAGAGGTAGGCGGTCTCGGCCAGGACGTCCGTGCCGTGCAGGACGACCGCGCCGAGCACGTGGGGCTCGGCCAGGGCCGCCTCCACATCGCGCGCCAGCCGGAACATGTCCGAGGGAGTCATGTGGCCGCTCGGCTTGTCGGACCAGTTGACCGGCCTGAGCGTCACGGAATCCTGGGGCGCGAGCTGGTTGAGGAGCTCGCCGAAATTGCCGCCGGGCACCACGCCGCGCACGCCCTCGGCCGGGGACATGCCGATGGTTCCGCCGGTGAAAAATACCACGATTTCGGACTGTTTGGTGTGCACGCTCATGTTGTTGCGGTATGTTGCTGTTTATAGTGGTTGGAGAATCTTCCGGGTTGCGGCCGCTTGCAGCCGCTCGCGGAACGCGTCCTCGTTCACGGCCCCGACGAGCCGGGGCTGGTCAGCGATGAAAAAACAGGGGATGGCCTTCACGCCCAGGCGGTCGGCCTCCTCGCGCGCGGCCCGCAGCCGCTCCCGGTAACGCCCGTCGTCCAGGGCCGCGTCCAGCCCTGACGGGTCCAGGCCGCAGGACTCGGCCAGGGCGCGGAGCACGGCCCGATCGCCGATGTCCCGGCCCTCGGTGAAGTAGGCGCGGAAGGCGGCGTGGTGGAAGGCGCGGTACGCCCCGGCGTCGCGGGCGAACTCGGCCGCCTCCAGGGCGGGGCGGGAGTTGCTCAGCCGGGTCATGTCGCAAAAGGTCAGTCCGTAGGGCGCGCCGCGTTCGCGCAGGGTGCGGGTCGCCTGCTCCAGGTCGTAGGGGTCCACCACCTCAAGGACGTCCACGCCCTCGGCCGGGGTTTCGGGATGCAGTTCGCGGCCCACCCAGGCCACATCCAGGTCGAACTCTTCCGATAACTTGTCGATAATGCCAGAACCCACGTAGCAGAAGGGACAGGCAAAGTCGGAGAAGATGCGAACGGGTATCGGCATGGTCCATTCCCGCCGTGCCGGACTAGGCCTCGGGCAGGGGGTCGCCGGTCTCGCTCCTGGCCTGGTCGGCCTTGAGCTGGCCGCAGGCGGCCTTGATGTCCGCGCCCATGGAGCGGCGGATGAAGGCGGTCAGGCCGTGGTCCCAGAGCCGTTTCTCGAAGGCCTCCACGCGGTCCGGGTCCGGGGCCTCGTAGGGCATGTCCTCGGTGGCGTTGTAGGCGATGAGGTTGATCTTGCCCCGCTTGCGGTCGATGAGCCGGGCCAGTTGGTCCGCGTGCTCCATGGAGTCGTTGACGTCCTTGAGCAACAGGTACTCGAAGGTGATGCGCTCGCGCGGGCGCATGGGGTAGGCGTCGATGGCCCGCATCAGTTCGTCGAGGGGGACCTTGGCCGCCTTGGGCATGATCCGGGCCCGGAGCTCCTGGGTGGGGGCGTGCAGGGAGATGGCGGGCAGGGCGATCTCCAGCTCCCCGAGGATCTTGAGCTTGTCCGGGAAGCCCACGGTGGAGACCATGGACCGCCGCCAGGAGAGGGACAGCCCGCGTTCGCACGGCAGGTCGGTGAGTACCTTGATGAGGGTGTCCAGGTTGAGCAGCGGCTCGCCCATGCCCATGAAGACCAGGTTCTTGAGCGGGGCCATGCCCTGGTCCTCCAGGTACTGCCTGCCCACCAGGATCTGGCCCATGATCTCGCCATAGGTCAGGTTGCGCTCGAACCCGAGCTTGCCGGTGTTGCAGAAGGTGCAGGCCATGGCGCAGCCCACCTGGGTGGACAGGCACTGGGAGTAGCGGTCCGCCATGGGGATGAGCACGGTTTCGATGAGCTTGCCGTCGTGCAGGCGCAGCAGGAATTTGATGGTCCCGTCCGAGCTGGTGGCCACGCGGGCGATCTCGGGCCAGGCGATGGTCGCAAGGGAGGCCAGCTTCTCGCGCAGGGGGCGGGAGAGATTGGTCATGGCCTCCACGTCGCGCACGCGTTTCTGCCACAGCCATTGCCAGATCTGTTCGGTCCGGTAGCGGGGTTCGCGGAGGTCCTCGGCCACAAAGGCTTCCAGGTCGGTCTTGTTCAGCTCGATGAGATTGTGCATGGCGTCTCCCTTGTAGGACATTGGCCCCTTCTGTCAAGGGCGCGGGCCCGAACCGGGGGCGCGTCCGGGACAGGCTCCATCCTCCGGCCGGTGCCAACCCGCTGGTAAGAGGACCTTTCGGGACACAAATAGATTCTTTCTATAAACGTCATAGATGTGGTATGTGGTAGCCGTCCGGGCGGGGGTTCGGGCGGTTTCGTCGCGCAAGGCGGCGAGCATCGGGGGAAGGTTCATCGCAACATGGAAGGAGGAGGTATGAACAACTTTTTCGCCACGCGGACCGGCATCGTGTCCGTCGGGCTGGTGATCGGCTGCCTGGCCGCGCTGCTCCAGTACCTGGGCAATCCCGGCAACATGGGCATCTGCGTCGCCTGTTTCGAGCGGGACATCGCCGGGGCCGTGGGGCTGCACCGGGCGGGCGTGGTCCAGTACATGCGGCCGGAGATCATCGGCTTCGTGCTCGGCGGCCTGGGGGCCGCACTGTTCGGCAGGGACTTCCGGCCGCGCGCCGGGTCCGCGCCCATCGTCCGGTTCATCCTGGGCGTGTTCGCCATGATCGGGGCCTTGGTGTTCCTGGGCTGCCCGTGGCGGGCCATCCTGCGCCTGGCGGGCGGCGACCTGAACGCCCTGTTCGGCATCGCCGGTCTCATCGTGGGCATCGGCATCGGCACCCTGTTCTTCAAACAGGGCTACAACCTGGGCCGCAGCCAGAAGACCTACGGATCGGTCGGCCTGATGATGCCCCTGGTCATGGCCGGGTTCCTGGTCCTGATGCTCCTTTATCCGCAGGTGGAGGGCGAGCCCCAGTCGGGCGTGCTCTTCTACAGCCTGAAGGGCCCCGGCGCCATGCACGCGCCGCTGCTCATCTCCCTGGGTGTGGGGCTGGTGGTGGGCGTCATAGCCCAGCGCAGCCGGTTCTGCACCATGGGCGCGTTCCGGGACCTGATCCTGTTCAAGCAGGTGCACCTGCTCTCGGGCGTGGTGGCTCTGCTGGCGGCGGCCTTTGCGGTCAACCTGGTCCTTGGCCAGTTCCACCCCGGCTTCGACGGCCAGCCCGTGGCCCATACCCAGGGGCTGTGGAACTTCATGGGCATGGTCCTGGCGGGCCTCTGCTTCGCCCTGGCGGGGGGGTGCCCCGGCCGACAGCTCTTCATGGCGGGCGAGGGCGACGGCGACGCGGCCGTGTTCGTCTTCGGCATGATCGTGGGCGCGGCCTTCGCCCACAACTTCGGCCTGGCCAGCTCGCCCAAGGGCGTGGGCCCGCACGGCGTCGCGGCCGTGTTCATCGGCCTGGCCGTCTGCCTGTTCATCGGAATGACCATGCGCAAGAAAGCCTAAGGGAGGCACGACATGAGCGAAACCATCGACGAGCGGGGCCTTTCCTGCCCCCAGCCGGTTCTGGATACCCTGGCCAAGATCGCGGCCATGGGCTCGGGTGAACTCGACGTCCTGGTGGACACCGAGGCCTCCAAGGAAAACGTGGCCCGCGCCGCCCAGGGCAAGGGATGGCGCGTCGAGTCCATCACCGAGGACGGCGGCGAATACACCCTGAAACTCATCGGAGCCTAGGCCTTGGGACTGGGCGGACTGTTCGGGAAAACCGCTCCCGGTCCGCGCGCCAGGAAGCGCGCGGACCGGGGCATCCTGGTTTTCGACACCACCAGCGAGGTCATCCGGGCGGAGAAGGCGCTCAAGGACTCGGGCCGCGAGATCCGGGTCATGGGCCCACCGCCGGAAATCCGCCGGGGGTGCGACCTGGTGGTGGAGTTCCCGCTCATGGAGAAGCTGGACGTGCTGCGCATCCTGGGCGAGGCCGGGGTCTCGCCCCTGGAGATCGTGCCCGTGACCGGCCCGCTGCTCGCCCCGGTGAACCTCTTCCAGGTCAAGGATTTCGGCGACTACCTGATGGTCCGGGCCGCCAACATGAAACTGACCGTGGACAAGCGCGACCGGACCATCGTCAACGTGTCCGGCGGCGGCTGCCCGGACGTGCCCTACATCGCGGCCCGGCTCATCGGCCGCACCCTGGACGACGGACCGGCCCCGCGCGAGATCGGCCACACCCTGTGCGGCTACGCGCTGGAGCTGGCCTACGAGGAGATGCTGCGCCTATGCTCGCCGTAGTCGGCACCATTCCGGACCCGGCCGTGCCCGTGCTGGACGGCCCGGCCCTGGCCGAGGGCGGGACCCTCACCGTGGGCGGCCGTCCCGTTCCGCCGGACCGGGGCACCCCGGCCCTGCTGGCCGCGGCCGCAGCCGCCTGCGCCTTTCTCGGCATCGAGCCGCCCCACGCCCTGCTGGTGGGCGACGAAGGGCTTGGCGTCGGCAGCCGCGCCCTCTACCGCCACCTGACCGAAGTCCTGCCCGTGCGCGCCTATTCCACCCTGGCCTTCCACTACCTCCAGCCCGACGTGGACTGGCACAACAAGGTCCTGCTGGCCGTGCTGGCCATGCGCGAGCGACCCGCGCTGGTGGCGGACGCCGGGTTCATGTACGCGGCCAAGATGAGCGGCGAGGCGGCCCAGTACGCCCTGTTCACGCCCGACGCCGGGGAGCTGGCCTTCCTGGCCGACGAGGACGCGCCCCACCCCTTCTACACGCGCGGCTTCATCCTTCAGGAGGAGGGCCGCGCGCCCGAGCTGATCCGCCGGGCCTACGAGCACGACAACGCCGCGGCCTGTCTGCTGGTCAAGGGCTGCACGGACCGCATCGCGGACCGCACCGGCGTCCTGGCCGAGGTCAACGAACCGTCCGAGGAGGCCATGGAGGCCATGGGCGGCACGGGCGACACCGTGACGGGCATGGCCTGCGCCCTGATGGAGTCGGGCCTGGACGCGAGAGCGGCCGCGCGCGTGGCGGCCCAGGCCAACCGCTATGCCGGGCAGGCGGCCCGGCCCACCCCGGCCTCGCAGATCGGCGAGCTCATCGCCCACATCCCCGCGGCCCTGGCCCGCGCTCTGGAGAAACCCGCATGAGCGGGCAGGCGGATCGCATCCGGCCGGACATGACCCTCCTGGACATCCTGGCCAAACACCGCGAGACCGAGGCGGTCTTCCGCGCCCGCGACGACCAGGCGGGCGAGTGCATCCTCTGCAACGCCCTCTTCGAAACCGTGGCCGAAGCGGCCGCGCGCTACGGCCTGGACCTGGACGAGCTGCTGCGGGACCTGAGGCGCGCGACGGAGTAGCAGGTTGATTCCGGCGGGATTTCCATCAGCCGATAGACAAAGCGGTATCTATTTTATAGATTGTCCGCATGTCATGCCGCAACTATCGAAAAACTCCCCTGTTCCGGTGGACGGTGCTGGCGGCCCTGCTGGCCGCGTTTTCCCTTGTCCAGTACCGCCTGACCATGCCCGCCCTCAGTCGCGAGCATCTGGCCTGGCTCCTGTCCGAGTCGGGGCGGCCCGTCGAGGCGGCGCCGCTGCTGCGCGACGAGGTGATGCGCGACCCCTTCCAGCCCGAACTGCTCTATGGCCTGGCCTGCTGCCTGTACCGGTCGGGCGAAGCCCGCAAGTCCTTCGACTACTTCTGCCGGGCCATCGCGAACTCGAAGAACCGCGAGCCGTTGCTGTCGAACGCCTTCTTTTCACTGGGGGGCGCCTGCATGGATATGAAGGAATACAAAGGGGCCGTCAGCGCCTATTCCTATGCCCTGGAGTTCGGCGGCCCTGACGCGGAAGCCCTGTATTACCGTGGCGTGGCCCTGGACGAGGGCGGTGAACTCGACCGGGCCGTGGCCGACATGTCCGCCTCGCTGGAGCTGCTGGCGGAGCCCGAAGCCCCCCACACCTGGGCGACGCGGGAGTCGGAACGCATCGTCCGCCACCATCTCGGCGTGCTGTTCATCCGGCTCGGCCGACCCGGCGAGGCCGTGCCGCTCCTGGCCGAGGCCATGGCCCCGGACGGGAACCTGCCCTACGTGCTGTACGCCCTGGCCTATGCCCGCATGGAGCTCGGGGCCTGGGGCCCGGCGCTGGAGCTGTTCGGCCGTGCGGCGGCCCTCAGTCCGGCGGACCCGGACATCCATGGCGACGCCCTCGGGGGCAGGGCCTTTGTCCTGCTCCGGCTCGGGCGCGACGCCGAGGCGGCCCGCGTCTGCGACGAAGCCCTGCAATGGGGCGAGTCCCCGTCCCTCTACTACAACCGGGCGTGCGCGAACGGCGCGCTGGGCCGGTACGACCAGGCGGTGGCCGATTGCGGCCGGGCCCTGGCCCTTGACCCGGACCATGCCGAAGCCGGGCATAACCGCCGGTGCTACGCGGCCATGCGCGCCGCCGGCGGCCATGGCGGGGAAGGGACGCCGCTTGCTGCCGGCGCTTCCGGGCCCCTGCCGCCCCTCGCGCCCGCAATGCCGGACTAGCTGTGAAGTTCCAAAAGGTTGTTTACTGCCCCTGATTTGCTTCGGTTGGGATTACCAAGTCACAACCAGCAAACAGGAAACAAGTGAACATGCGCCCAAATGCCAGACTTACTCCCCTCGGTCGAGCGGAATTGGTACGCCGTATCGAGGCGGGAGCCCCCCCAAAAAACACCGACGGCCCGCCGACGCGTCTGCACCCACAGGCCGTAAAATGCCGACTTCGCCGCGCCATCCGTCGCGCGACGCCGCCCCGCCCTACCCTTCCAGCACCGCCCTGGCGAGCCTGGGAAGCATGTCCCCGGCCTTGCCTTCCAGAAAATAATCGCTGGTATTATAGGTATACAGAGAGTCCTGACGGTTGATCTCGATGACCGTGCCGCCCGCGTTCTTGACCAGAATCGGAATGCGCCCGGCAGGCGCGACCTGCCCCCCGGTGCCGACCACCAGGCAGCAGTCGCTGCGCCGGGCCAGGTCCGTGGCCGCGCGATGCACGTCCTCGGGCACCCCTTCATTGAAAAAGACCACGTCAGGCTTGAGCAGCCCCCCGCAGGCCGGACACGGCGGCGGCAACACCTCCAGGTCGATGCCGTCCGAATCGAAAAACGCCCGGCACTCCATGCACTGCATGCGCCTCAGCGCCCCGTGATACTCATAAACCACGGAACTTCCCGCCTTCTGGTGCAGCCCGTCCACGTTCTGCGTGACCACCGCCGCAATCCGCCCGGCCGCTTCCAACTCGGCCAAGGCCAGATGCGCCGCGTTGGGCTTCACCCGCTCCATGCCCGAATAGAAAATCTTCCTCAACACCGGCCAAACCTCGGCCGGATGACGCTTGAAATACCCCTTGTCAAACAACTCCGGATCATACTTGGACCAAATCCCCCCCGGCCCGCGAAACGGCGGAATGCCCGACTCCACCGAAATCCCCGCTCCGGTAAAAGCAATGGCGCACCGCGCGTTGCGCAGCGCCTCGGCGGCATTCTCAAGGGCGTGGTTGGACATGGCGGGCTCCTTGCGTCAGTGGACGGATTGGACAGGCGACCGAAGGCTAGCCCAATGCGTATGATAGCTCAACTGCCGGAGCGGCGGTGCGGGGAAGGCCTCCGGCGGCCTCCCCTACTTCGCCTGTCCGCCGCTCTCCCCGGCCAGCAGCTCCTTGCCGTACATGGCGTAGAACCCGCTCGGGACCACGACCAGGGTGAAGAGGGTGGAGGCGACCAGGCCGAAGATGAGGGCCCAGGCCAGGCCGGAGAAGATGGGGTCCAGGGTGATGGGCCAGGCGCCCAGGGCGGTGGTCAGGGCGGTGAGCACGATGGGCCGCAGCCGCACGGCGCCGGACTGGACGATGGCCTCCTTGAGCGGGTGTCCGGCGGCCACTTCGCCCTGGACGAACTCGATGAGCACCAGGGAGTTGCGGATGACGATGCCGCCCAGCGCGATCATGCCGATCATGGAGGTGGCGGTGAAGAAGACCGGGTCGCCGAAGCCGCCCACGGTTTCGCCCGCCACGAGGTTGAGCAGCCAGAAGCCGGGCAGGATGCCGAGCAGGGTCAGGGGGATGGCCGACATGATGAGCAGCGGCAGCAGGAACGAGCCGGTCTGGATGATGAGCAGGATGTAGATGCCGATCAGCGCCGCGATGTAGGCCAGGCCCATGTCGCGGAACACGTCCAGGGTGATCTTCCATTCGCCTTCGCCCGCCCATTCGGCCCGGGTGCCGGGCGGCATGGGGTCGGCCTTGAGGCGGCTTTGGAGGTCAAGGACGGCCTCGCCCGGCGGCACGCCTGCGGTGTCGGCATAGACGTAGGCCACGCGGTGGAGGTTCTTGTGGTAGATGGGCTGTTCGGCCGGGACCTCGCGGAAGACGCCGATCTCGGCCAGGGGGACCATGGCCCCGGCGGGCGTCTTGAGGCGCAACTCGCCCAGGGCTTCCGGCCCGGTGCGCAGGGAGGCGGGCAGGACCAGGCGCACGGGCAGGGGCTGGCGCTCGCGCGGCAGGTGGATGGCTCCGGGCGCGGCCCCGGACAGGGCCAGGCGCAGGGTCTCCACCACGTCCTGGGCGGTGATGCCGTGCAGGGCGGCCTTTTCCTTGTCCAGCACGTAGTCGTACATCATGCGGTCGGTCTCGGCCGAGTCATCGAGGTCGACCAGGCCGGGCTCCTTGGCCATGAGGCCCTGAATGTGCTTGGCCCCCTCGATGAGCGAACCGTAAGGCAGGCCGGGCTTGCCGTAGACCTCGGCCGTGAGGGTGGCGATGACCGGCGGGCCGGGCGGGGTTTCCACCAGTTTGACGACGGCGCGGTCCTTTTTGGCGATGGCGGCGAGGTCGTTGCGGATGCGCAGGCCGATGGCGTGGCTCTGGGTGTCGCGGTCGGCCTTGTCCTTCAGGTTGACGCGGATGTCCGCGAAGTTGGGCTGTTCGCGCCAGTAGTAGTGGCGGACCATGCCGTTGAAGTCCATGGGCGAGGGCTTGCCCGCGTAGGTGACGAAGTTGGTCACCTCGGGCACGGTGCGCAGGTAGGTCTCGAAGTCGCGGACCACGCGGTCGGTGCGCTCCAGGGTGGCGCCCTCGTCCATGTCGATGAGGAGCTGGAACTCGTTCTTGTTGTCGAAGGGCAGCATCTTGAGCGGCACCAGGCGGAGCAGGACCAGCCCGGCGCACAGGGCCAGGCCGCCGAGCATGGCCCCGAAGAGGAGCCAGCGGTTGCGCGGCGCGCCCAGGAACGGGGTGATGATCCGCCTGTACCATTTCAGGAGATGGGGATTGGTGGTCCTGGCCTCGCCCGTGGCCGTGTCGAGGGGCGCGGCCGGGCGGTTCTTGAGCAGCAGGTAGGCCATCCAGGGAACCACGGTCAGGGCGGCCACGCTGGAGAAGGACACGGTCAGCGGCACGTTGGCGGCCATGGGGGCCATGTAGGGGCCCATCATGCCGCTGATGAAGAAGAGCGGCGCGAAGGAGACGATGATGGCCAGGGTGGACATGATGACCGGGGGCAGGACCTCCTTGACCCCGTCCAGGGTGGCCTCCAGCGGGTCGCGACGACCCATGCGGATGTGGCGCTGGATGTTGTCCACGTTGGTGATGGGGTCGTCCACCACCAGGCCCAGCGAGAGGATCAGGGCGAAGAGCGTGACCCGGTTGATGGTGTAGCCCATCAGGTAGTTCACGAACAGGGCCAGGGAAAAGGACATGGGCACGGCCAGGGCCACCACCAGGGCCTCGCGCCAGCCCAGGGTGAAGGCGAGCAGCGCCACCACGGTGACGATGGCGAAGAAAAGCGAGGAGAGCAGGTCGTTGACCTTGGCGTGGGCGGTCTCGCCGTAGTTGCGGGTGACCGTGACCTCGACTCCGGCGGGCAGCACGGTGCGCTTCAGCTCCTCGACCCGCTTGATGACCGCGTCGGCCACGGTGACGGCGTTGGTGCCCTTTTTCTTGGACAGGCCGATGGTCACGGCCGGGGCGTCGGGCCGGGCGTCCGCGTTGTCCAGCTTGCTCAGGTAGAGGTTGGAAAAGCCGATGCGCGAATAGCCGGAGGGCTCGGCCGGGCCGTCGACGACCTCGGCCACATCGCGCAGGTAGACGGGTCGGCCGTCGAACACGCCGACCACGAGGTTGGCCACGTCGTCGGCCGAGAGCAGGAAGGACTGGCTGACCACCTTGGTGCACTTGTCGGCCGAGACGAAGTGGCCGGAGGTCAGGGCGCGGTCCGCGCCGCGCAGGGCGTTCTCCACTTCCAGGGGCGAGACGTTGAACCCGGCCAGCCGGTCGGGCCGGATTTCCACGCGCACCTCGCGGCTGCGGCCGGAGTGCAGGCTGACGCGCGAGACGTCCTCCACGGCGGCCAGCCGCTGGAAGAGCTCCTCGGCCATGCGCCGCAGGTCGTAGTCGGTGTACCGGCTTTCCTGCCCGTGGGCGGCGTGCAGGGTCAGGGCCACGATGGGAACGTCGTCGATCTCCACGGGCTTGACCGCCCAGCCCGAGACGATGGCCGGGGCGATGTCCTGGTTCTTGAGGATGGTGTTGTGCAGCTTGATGAGCGAGTCTTCGCGGTCCTCGCCCACGTAGAATCGCACGGTCACGGACGCCTGGTCCTTGCTGGAGGTGGAGTAGACGTACTCCACGCCGTCGATCTGCCAGAGCAGCCGTTCGAGCGGCGTGGTCACGAGCTTTTCCACCTCGTCGGCGGACGCGCCGGGCACCTGGACCACGACGTCGGCCATGGGCACGACGATCTGTGGCTCCTCCTCGCGCGGGGTGGCCATGATGGCGGCCGCGCCCACGGCCACGGAGGCCAGGGCCAGGACGATGGCCATCTTGGAGGTCAGGAAAAAGCGGACGATGGCGCCGATGGCGCCGTCCCTGCGGCGGGTCTCCTCCATCACTTGGCCTCCGTCTCGATGCCGACGCCGAGGGTTTCACCCCCGGACAGGCCGGAGAGGATCTCCACATTGTCGCCGTGGGCCGCGCCGGTGCGGACGTAGACCGTCTGCCAGCCGTCTCCGGTCTTGACGCGCACGGTCTCCAGTTGGCCCACGCGGGTCACGGCCGCCTCGGGCGCGAGCACGCCCTCCCGCTCGCCCAGCGGGATGAGCAGCCGCCCGAACATGCCGGGGTAGAGGCCGGGCCGCTCGGGCAGCCGGGCCTTGACCAGGAAGGAGCGGGTCACGGGGTCGGCCAGTGGCTCGATCTCGTCCACGGTTCCGTCGATGGGCGCGCCGCCCTCCAGGGCCTCGATGACCACGGGCAGGACCTGGCCGATCTTGACGCGGCCGATCAGGCTCTCGCGGACCATGGCCTCCAGCCGGAGGCTGCCCGAGGTCTGAAGGGAAAGGAGCGCCTTGCCGGGAATGGCCAGGTCGCCGGGGTCGGCCAGCCGCTGGGCCACCTCGCCGTCCTCCTGGGCGCGGATGGTGGTGTAGTCCAGGCCGATCTCGGCCTCCTGCACCACCTTGCCCGCCTCCCGGCCGCGCGACTGGGCCGCGCTCACGCCCTCGCGCGCCTGCCCCAGGGCCGCCCTGGCCTGGAGGTGGGCGGCCTCGGCCTTTTCCACCTCCTCGGCGGTGACGACCTTCTGGTCATAGAGCTGCTTCATGCGCCGATAGGTGGACTCCGCCTTGTCGAAGGCGGCCTGGGCGGCGGCCAGTGCGTCGCGCGCCTGGCCGATCTGGCTATGGGCCGAGGCCATGGCCTGGCGGGAACGCTCCAGTTGGGCCGTGGAGGCCCGGCTGTCCAGGATAACGAGCTCGTCGCCCGCCTTGACCTTGTCGCCGGGGCGGACCATGACCTTGAGCACCCGGCCGGTGACCTGGGCCTCCACGCGGCTGTCGGTGCGCGCCTTGACCGTGCCCACGGCGTCGAACACGCGCGGCAGGGCGGCGCGTTCGGCCGCGACCGTGGTCCTGGGCTGATAGGCGGTCTTCCCGGCCACGGGTTCGGGTTGAGAGGAACAGGCGGCCAGGATCAGCGCCGCGGCCAGCAACGGGAAAAAACGTGTGGCATGCGTATTCATGGATGCACCGTATCACGCAACCCACGCCATCCGCTATGCCAAACTGGAAACATCGGGGAAAGACGGGGGGGCGGGATAAATGAACCTACCCCCCTTCTCCGGGGGAAATATTATGTCAGGTCTTCGATATTCTGCGTCGTACCGTTGGCTTTAACGGATTCGATGCCGTTCTCGCGTGCCGACACGCCGGAGTACATTTCACTGTTGCCGATGATTTCGCCATTGCCCGCCTTGAGCACGAAATACGGCTCGTCCGCTCGCGAGGTGCGGCGATCGTATCTTTCGTCGTAGGGGCAGTTTGTCTGGACGGAAGAGATGCCGTTCTTCGCTCCCTGCTTGGCGGCATACCTCTCGCTGGTGAGGATTATCTGCCCGTTGGAAGCCTTGAGGTTGAACATGAATTGACCATTGGCGGTTTTCTTGATCTCGAATTTGGCGGCCATTGCAACCCCTCATAGGTTGACAGGTTATTGTTTGTTAACCTGTATCGCAAAAATGAATGGCGTTGTAAAGCCGCTCCCGCCGGGAATCCGGCCCGCTCGCCCCGCACCTTCGGATTCCGGGCAAAAGAGAAGTGCGCGTTGCCTGTCCAGGCCATCTCCCGAATCCTTGGGAGCTTCACGCGCACTCTATGCTTTTTTCCTGTCGCGACTCGTTTCGCTGTTTTATGGTTTCTCCCCTGTTAACGCCCCGCACCCTCCGCTGAGGTTGATCCGTGTATCTCATGGGGAACATCCCCTTGATGTCCACGTTCTCTTACTTTGAAGATAAGCACTCCCGGCCCGTTGTCCAGGCCATCCGGGGACGATTCCGGCCGCGGCCGGCGCGGAGCGCTAAAAAGGGGAGGAAGCCCGCGCCCCCTCCCCGTGTCCGGCCGCATTGTCCGCGCTGCGTTCGTCACGCCATTTGGCTGTTTTTCGTGCAGAGCCGCTCCACATCGCCGCTCGTGATGAGAGCCACGTTTTCCCGAATCCTGTCGTCCGGCCAATCCCACCATGCGAGCTCCAGCAGGCGTTTGATGTCATCGTCGCCGAAGCGGTGGCGAATGAGCCGCGCCGGGTTGCCCCCGACGATCCCATACGGGGGGACATCGCGGGTGACGACGGCCCGCGCGGCGATGACGGCCCCGTGCCCGACGGTTATTCCCGGCATGATCATGGCTTCCGAACCGATCCAGACGTCATTGCCGACGACGGTGTCGCCCTTGCGCCGGAATCCGTCTTCCGCCGTTGAAAATTCCGGCATGTAATGAAACGGGTACGTGCTCACCCAGTCATGGCGATGTCCCTGATTCCCGGCCATCATGAAAATGGCTCCGGAACCTATGGAACAGAATTTTCCGATGACGAGTTTATCAACATCCGTCCTGTCAGGGGCGAGGTAACGGACATTCTCCTCGAAATGGCGGCCGTGGTAGTACCCGGAATAATAGCTGCGCCTGCCTGCCGAAATATTCGGATTCGTCAGGTGCTCGCGTATCTCGTATCCGACAAAGGGCGTGTCGAACGGATTGTCCCCCATATGATTTTCTCCATGGTTCGGCCTCGGCGGCCTTTTTTATCCGGCGGGCGGGAAGAGGGCGGAGGCGGCTGCGCGGCTCGGGGCGGAGACGCCGATTGCGGCCGGGATGGGCCTCGGGCCGCGTCGCCGGACGACACCGCAATCGCGGCATCCCGCCCTTGCGCAGGGATGACGGGCCAAACCGGCTTGGAGCCGACGGGCGCGGCCTGGCCCCGCCGCCCGGCAATAGCCGTGTCGGATGGCCTCTCCGGGGCGGCGGAAGGACAACGGAAGCCGTCCTTGGGCCGCGCTTTCAAGAGGATGTCGCCCGCGATGAGTTCCAGTCGAGCCTGGCCGCACTCGCAGGCCGAACGCGTGGCGGGTCGGGCGTGCGAACCTGGCGAAGACGCCTCCCGGTGGCCGGCTACGATTGCATCGGCTGAGCGCCAGGTACGCCCGGGCGACCAAGCCGGAAGGACAAAAAAAAGTGCGCCCGGCCGGGTTATCCGGCTTTGCGTCAGGCTCGGCATTTCAAAATTGTGCTGTATGGCGACCTGGCGCGTGTTTTACTTGGCGCACTGTGCTCTGTTCTGGAGCGGGCGACTCGATTCGCCATTATGTAATTTAAAGAAATCCGGTTCTATTTCCTCCCACCCTCCGTTTTGAAATTCTTCGGAAGTCCCTTTCGCGGGATAGCCTTTTACCGTTGATTCAAATATACGCCCGCGCGGAATGTGAAGCAAGGGGGGGCGGGCAAAAAAAGTGCATCTTTACCGCAACCTGCGGCCACGGCAGGAGATAAAAATGCATTTTCTTCCTTTTTGGGGGGAATTCACCGGTCGGGGACAGGGAAATTGCACAAATCGCAATCATCGCAAGATATTACAGGCTCGGGCAAAAGGCAAGCGAAAAGCCGGACTCGCCGATTTTCGGCAGGTCCGGCCCGTGGGACGGAGGAAGAATTCCGCTATTCCTCGAAGGGGTCGCTCAGGAGATCGACCAGTCGGGAGCGGTCCAGGTTGTGCAGGGCCAACCCCTGGGCCGAGAGCTCGCTGGTCAGGCTTTCGAGACTCAGTCCGGCCTCGCGCGCCTGGGCGCGGCCGCTGTTGTCGTCCACCACGTTCATGGCGGCGTCCAGGGAGCCGTTGCGCCGCTCGCGCAGCTCCTGCACCTTGCGGCTGACGGAATCGATATTGTGATCGATGGATTGCAGACGTTCCAAACCGGGCATTTTTGTCCCTCCTTGCGAGTTGGACGAGGCAAAGCAAAAGCCGTGCTGAAAAGAACATCTCCAGTAATCCAGGCGCGTTGAACCAAGGCCAATCGCCCACGTCGGAAAGAATTTCCCTACCCCTCCAGGGAGGAGAGGAAGCGGGCCAGCCCGTCCGGGTAGTCCTGCCCCATCTCCAGATAGCCCCGGTTGTGGCCCCCGCGCAGCGGGAGGAAGGACTTGGGCCCCCGATACCCCTCGTACAGGGCGCGGCCGAGCTCGAAGGGGACCACCTCGTCCGTCGGCGAGTGGGCGAACAGGGCCGGGACGTGCACCCCGGCCAGGGCCGCCGCGCTGTCGAACCGATCGCGAATCAACCGGCGGACCGGCAGCCACGGATAGCGCCGCGCGCCCACGTCCGCCGCCGAGGTGAAGGTGGATTCCAGGATGATCCCGCCCGGGCGCACGCCTTCGGCGGCCAGCTCCCCGGCCAGCCCGGCCGCCACGGCCCCGCCCAGGGAACGGCCGAAGAGAATCACGTCCCCGGCCCGGCTCCCCTGCGCCGCGGCCCAGTCCCAGGCCGCCCGCGCGTCGGCCAGGAGCGCGCCCTCCGACGGCCGCCCTCCGCTCCGGCCATAACCCGAGTAGTCGATGAGCAGCACCGACGCGCCCAGGTCATGAAACAGCCGCAGCGAGGCCAGCCGGTGGGAGACGTTGCCCCCGTTGCCGTGAAAGAAGAGCAGGGTGAAACGCGCCCCGGCGCACGGCACGCGCCAGCCGTGCAGGGGTGTGCCCAGCCGGTTGGCCAGCTCCACGTCGGCATACCCGAGCCCTTCGTCGGCCGGGGTCCCCTCCAGCTCCCGCACGGGCCGGAAGAGGATGCGCCGCTGCCCGAACCAGACCCTGGCGGCCGCAGCCGCATATCCCCCGGCCGCCAGGGCCGCAAACGCGAACAGGAATCTCATGTCCGCAGCATACCCCGGCGCGCCCGGTTTGTGGAGCGCTCTCTTCCCTTCCGTCCCGGCTTCCTCTAAAGTGCCTCCATGGACATCGCAGGCGTCATCCTGGCCGGGGGGCTGGGCACCCGCATGGGGCACGTCAAGAAGGCGTTCCTCGAAATCGGCGGCCGGACCATCCTGGACCGGCTCCTGGCCGTGTATCGCCCGATCTTCGCCGAGATCGTCATCGCCGCGCGCGACCCCGGGGATTTCCGCGAAACCGGCCTGCCCGTGGCCGTGGACCGGTTCGAGGCCCGCAGCTCCCTGACCGGCATCCACGCGGGCCTCTCCGCCATCCGCGCCCCCCACGGCTTCTTCGCGGCCTGCGACGCCCCGTTCCTGCGGCCCGCCCTGGTCCGCGCCCTCCTGGCCGAGGTCCGGCCCGACGACGACGTGGTCCTGCCCCTCAAGCAGGACGGTTTCCGCGAACCGCTCTGCGCGGCCTATTCCCGCCGCTGCCTGCCCCACATCGAAGCCCAGCTCGCCCGCGACGACTTCAAGATCATCCGCTTCTTCGACCACGTCCGGGTCCGCGAGGTGCCCGTCGAGCGTCTCCTGCCCGCCGACCCGGCCCTGCTCTCCTTCCTCAACGTCAACCGCCCTGAAGAACTCGCCCGCGCCGACCGCCTGGCGCTTGCCGACGGACTGTAGACGCCGGCGAGGGCCACCTGCAGCCGACCACTCCCGACCTTGCTGCCCAGGCGAGTTCGCACCGCCATCGGCAACAACCAGGAAATTACGTCCACCCTTCTCGCCACCGCGATCCGTCGCACCCGCAACTTATTACCTGTCGCCGATAACTACTAATTATTGATTGGCATG
>NZ_JAQUWN010000063.1 GCF_028692895.1 Pseudodesulfovibrio sp. | reverse complement strand
GACCGGGCCTCACGGAATACCGGCCAGCGGGCGCTTTCCATCGAGGAGCTTGGCCAGGTGTTGCGGGAGCTGCCCGCAAAGACGGGCGTACTGACCGGGAGCTGCTTCAAGCTTATCATCTTTATAGGTGGTGCCCGGCCCAAAGAAGTGCTGCATGCCCGGTGGGAGGAGTTCGACCTGGAAGGCAAGTGCTGGAACCTGCCGGGCGAGCGCACCAAGAACGATCGGGACCACGTGCTGCCGCTCTCTGAAAGGGCGCTGGAAGTCCTGCGCCAGCTCCGAGCGATCCGTCATTCAGAATTCGTTTTCCCCAACGCGAATGACGCCGCCAAGCCCATGCCCGTGGCGAGCCTAGGCCAGGCCTCCGCCCGGTTCTGTGCGGGGGATGAAGAGACCGGGCCGCGCATGGTCCGCTGGTCGCCCAGGGACCTCCGGCGCACGGTGCGCACGCGCCTCGGGGACGTAGGGGTCAGCGGCCACGTTCTGGATGTCTTCCTGAATCACGGACTGACCAACTCCGTGGGCGGCAAGCATTACGACCGGAGCCGCCACCTGGGGGAAAAGCTCCGGGCCCTGGCCGCGTGGGATACGGTCCTGGACAAGGCCCTCGGGGTAGCGGAAGGCGGCAAGGTTATCAATCTGGCCCGGTAGTCTGATTAACGGATATTTACGCGCATCCATAAAAAACTATTTACACGTATCTCTAAAAAATGCGTTGACTTCTTTGTAAGGCTGAATTACCAGTGGTAATCGAAAGGAGAGACAACGTGTTAAACGATGATCAAAAAAAGCAACTCGCCGTAGACATTGCCGCTAGATATGCCCCGGAATGGAGCGATACGTCTCCGGTTCTGTATGTACTGCATCACGATTTCGGATTTTCGATCCGGGATATCGCAAAGATGTTGGGAATAGCGCATCCGAATTTGTCAAAATGGCTGAACGGACTGGCCCAAGTGCCCGAAAGACATCAGATAGTTTTGTCAGAACTGCTTAAAGATTCGATCGAGGCGGCAAAGTCCGCCTTGGATTTATTGAAACTGAACAAGCAACTGACAGAATCCAGATATAAGACCAATCGGAGCGGCTACGACGACCCTAGACGTTCGTATGATGTCCAGATACAGATGCTGGAAAATGTCATCTATCGGGCAGAGGGTGTGCTCCTCTTCAGCTAATTTTTTTTACCACTAAGTTACCAGTGGTAATGTCGAAATGGAGGAAAAATATGCTCAGTTTTTACGAAAAAGCGCGGACGTGGCCGGGTGAACTCGTCACTCGTGCTCAGGTCCCCGAGTTCTCAGGCGGGGTCTACAAGGCCAGCAGCATGCGAACCCTGGATAGCCGTGGGAAAGGCCCGGCCGGGAGAGTGCTGATAGGTACGCGGGTAGCGTACCCGAAGCACGCACTCGCCGAGTGGCTCGATTCCAAGGTGCGGCCTATCAGCGAAAACCACGATCCGTTTGCCTAGCAGTCGGACCGATTAACCCCAAAAAATCCAGTCAAGGAGGAATCACCATGAAACTGGTATGCGAAATGTCCAAAAGTGATGAACTGGCTACCCGAGCCCTGAACGCCCACTATAACCGGGCAAAGGACCGTGGGGAACCCGCTTGGGAACCGAACACCGTTACGGAATGGGAGAAGGACGGGCAGACCTTCATCGTCCTGGCCAGCGGGGGACTCATCCGTGCCTACCGCGTGACCGGGACCGGCAAGCTCCGTTTGTACGACAACCCCCCGAAGGAATTCTACGAAGAAATCGAGGGCGCGGTCTAAAACGGCGGGAGCCGCTCCCCCTTTCGGTAGGGGAGCGGCTCCAGGACGATCGGATAAAACAATGGCTAACGTAATCCCCGCTTAGCATCCTCGATCGTCCTCCGCAATTGTTTCCAACAAAGCAGGAGGAAAAGGGCATGTCCCTTACCAAATGGAAGAATGCGTCTCGTGACCAGCTTCGAGAATTTCTTAAAGAAAAACACAACATGACTTACCTTGAGATCGGTACCGCAATCGGCCGGTCGTACAGCGCCGCGCACAAATATTTGAGCGCGAAGGGGTACTGCCGCCGCATCCCCGACGACGCTCAGGAAGCCCTGGCGCAGCTCGCGGCCCGGATCGAAGGGGGCGCGCAATGCAAATAATCTACGACTCGTTTCCGGGTGGTCCCTATGCTGCCGTTTCCAAGGTGAAACCCGAGACCCGCACCGCGCCGTGTGAGGTATGCGGGGAGCCCTCGGTCACGCTCGCTTCGTTCAGCCCTTTTATGAAGAAGCGCGTTTTCCGCAAAACCTGGCCGCACGTGTTCTATCCGCTCTGCGAAGACTGCGCCCAAAAGCGATACAGGTCGGCTGAAACGATTCGAAAGCAGCTCCCGAAGCCGCTCAGAGGTTCCGGCCTCAGCACGCTCCATGACCCCATCCCCGATTCTGTTGACGCGGAGAGCAGAGAATGAGCACCCGTCCCGACGTTGACGCAAGTTCTGATAACCTGGCCCTGGCGCTCGCCTTTTTGAAAGCGAATCCTGAGGCTCGGATTTTCCCGGCGAGAAAGTACGAAAATGGCGAACACAAGTCCTACGTGAAGTGGGGGCGGGCGTCGTCGTCTGATCCTGAACAAGCGCAGGCCTGGGCGAAGCAGTGGCCGGCTTGTTACTTTTGCATAGACCTTGTTCGCTCGCCGTACGTGGGTTTGGACCCCGACGACAAAGATGGTCGAGACGGGAACAAAACCTTGTCCCGTCTTGAATCTGAGTACGGGGCTCTTCCCGGTACCTGCCATTACAAGACGACAAGCGGTAAAGGACAACGTTTTGTCTTTAAGTCTGGCGAAACGATCAAAACAGGAGCGGACCGGCTCGGGGAAGGTTTGGACATTCCCGTCATGACCCCCCTTCCAGGACAAACGGTACCAGGCAAAGGGCAGTACGGAGAGGCGTCCACGCTTCAATGTGCGGGACTGCCGGACTGGGTCTCTTCCCTCGCAGGAAACAAAGGAGAGAAATCCCCGAAAGCGGGGGATGTTCTCGTCAATGCGAATACCGTAGACGTGGCCGAAGGGGCGGCTTGGCTAGTCCACGAAGCCCCTCGATGTGAGCGCGGTTCCCGAGATGACACGACGTATAAAGTCGCCGCGCATCTAAGGGACAGGTACGGCTTCGACTATCCGACATGCTTGCGCCTGATGACCGGCGTGTGGGCCGATGATGGATGGACCGAAGGCGACATCGATAGAGTTCTGACGAAATCCGTCTATGGCGGGAACACCCTTTACGGCCAGGGGGAACATCATCCGAACAATCTGTTCAAGAAAGGCGACCCGGCGTTCGGGCTCATATCGGTCGGGGATCTTCTTTCCCGGGAGTGGAGCGAAGAGTGGCTTGTCGACCGGGTGATCCCTTTGCGTGGCTGGACCGGCGTCATTGGTCTTTGGAAGAATGGAAAGACCTTCATCACGCTCGACATGGCCTGCCACATCGCCCTGGGGCTCCCCTGGCGGGGCATGATGCACGTCGAGCAGGGGCCCGTCCTCTACGTGGCCGGAGAGGGTCACGTGGGACTCAAGAAACGCTTTGCCGCGTGGCAGAAATTTCACGGGCACCGGCTGGATGCGGCCCCCATTGCCGTGTCCAAGGTCGCAGCCACGTTTGATGACCGGGCATCCGCCTTGGAAGTGAAAGCGGCGCTGGACGCGCAGGCCGAGGCCTGGGGGCGTCCCCCGGTCGCCGTGTTCATCGATACCCTGGCCCGGAATATGGGCGGCGACGAGAACAAGACGGCCGATATGAATCAGTTCATCCGGAACGTGGATAGTGTCCTGGGCCTAAACGTCGCAAAGATTATTGTCCACCACGTGGGGCACGGGGACAAAAGTCGCGGGCGCGGGGCGAGCTCCCTGCCGGGTGCACTCGACGCCGAGTACCTGATCTCCAAGTACGAAAACGGGTTCGACATGAAGTGCACGAACATAAAGGAAAGCCAGCACCCTGCCGCCATGGCGTGGCAGTGGCGCGAGGTGGAAGTGTGGCGCGGCGTTCCCAAGGGCAGAACCGAGGAAACGAGTATCACGTCCCTGGCCCTCATGCCCGTGGATGCAAGCATGATCGCCCCCGCCCTCAAAGAGCTTTCCGGCCCTCGGGCTCAACTGATGGACCTCCTGAAAGAGCTTGATCCGTTTCAGCATGACGGTGTTCCCCTGGATGACCTTGCGGACGTTGCGGCTAAAAGGAAGCTCTACACTCGAAAGCGCAAGGCCGCGGAGACTATCAAGGACCTGGCGGATAAAGGGTACCTGACCGTCGATTCTGCGGGAATCGTCCGAGTGACCTTCTCTTGACCGCACCGCGCCCCCACGCCCCGCCCCTTAAGAGGGGGGCCGGGGCGGGCGGTGTGCCGGGGCGCAGGCAGTAACTTTTCGGGGCGCAAACTTTGTTAATATCTTGATGGGTTACAGCATGAACAAATTTTACTTGGGGCGGTGGGGGCAAACTTCGGGGCGATCCGCTCGGGGCGCTTTTCGGGGCGCTCCCATCGAGCGGCAGACCGAGACCGCACTGGCTGGTAAAAGTTGGTTTTCAAAACGCCGCACCGGCTACCGAAAAGTGGCATTCGGCATGCCACACTGCATGGTAAAACATGGTTTTCAAAACGGGTTCAACCTTGAAGGAGGGGACCGATATGGCGCTGTATCTCTTTGACCCGGATTTCAGGAACGACCGCAAGGCGCACAGGCTGGGGGGCGGAAACCGGCGCAAACTGGTGTTGGGTTCGGCGTCCCCGGACGAACTCGTGGACCTTGATCCGGCCAAGCTTTCGCGCGTTGAAACCGTTCAACCGAAATCCGGCGGCATATCATGGGGGGCTGACTTCGACCCTCTCAACCCGGAAAAGTCACGGTGACACCCCGTGGATGACAAAACATGACTTTCAGCGCGAATCGTTCGGAGGTACCCGATGACGTTTGAAGAGTGGTTTGACGCCGAACCCGAAGAACTAAAGGCGCATTTCGAGAAGCACGGGCAGCGCCTGGTTGATGTCGGCAGAGCGCTCGGTCAATCCTATTCCACGGCCCATCAAATCCTGAACGGCTATCGGCCCCCGGATGATTTCCAGCGTGGCCTGCTGGCTGCCTTCGCGGTCGAACTGGAGAATATGAAAAAACTTTAGATTTGTTGTTGTCGTTTCGGGCAGGAAAACCCGAAACGTGGAATAGGGGAACTATGCGAGGAATTTGGTAGTTCCCCTTTTTCATTGTTTTCAACCAGGAGCAGCACCCATGGAAACCAAGACGTTCCGATGCACCAAGCCCACCACCGACGGCAAGGGCCGCATGGTCAAGGTCGGCGAAACCCGTACCGTACCGGACGGCCCGCAGGCGCGGGCCATGGAAGGACACCCCTGCTGGAAGTTCGTCCGATGACGCGAATCCCCGAAGAAAAACCCTCCGTGCCGGGCGAGCTTTCCCCGCTCGGCGCGTTCGAGGAAGCGCAGGAAAGCGCCCGGCTCTACGTTGACGACGGGTTCAGCATCGAGGTTGGCAGTCGTCGGGCGCATGAGCTCCGGTCGCGGGCGAAGCTCGGGGCGCGGCCCAACCCCAAGTGGGAAGCCATGCGCGAGAAATACGACATCCCCTAGGAGGCCCGCATGCCGATAAAAATCTATCAGAGCCGGGTCGATCCGCAGGTCAGGCTGCAATCCCACGGTGCGGCCGTGCAACCGGCCACCGTGGACACCACGGCGGCTCAGGGGGTCAACGTCGTCCAGACGCTGGGCGACAAGCTCCAGGCCATGTCCAACGCGGGCCTGAGGAAGGCGATGGAGGACCGCGACAACCAAGCCGCGGCTGACATCATCGACGAGGAGCTGACTTACCAGAAACGAACCCTGGAGTTCGAGAGTTCGTTCCGCGAGCAGCACAAGGCGAACGCGGCCAGGACGGCCCCGGCCGTTTTTGAGCAGTTCCACCGGGACCTTCTAAACGTCTCCGTTCAGCGTTTTGATGGCGACCCCAAGATGCAGAATCTCTTGAAGCGGCGGCTTTTCCGCGTGGTCATCGGCAGCCTGCGCGGCGCGGCCAGCTACGCCGACCAGCAAGACGCCATTTACCGCGAAGACCTGACCAAGTCCCTCCTGGCGCAATACCAACAGTTTTCCGGATCGACGGATGACGTTGACAGCATCATGCGGGAGCGTGACGCGGTCAAAAAGGACGTGCATGCGCTGAACATGGGCCGGGATTTGACCGCCCTGTGGGCCGGTGTGGACCAGACCGTGGCGGTAACGAGCATCAGCAAGGCCGCTGCAAACGGCAATTTCGACCAGGCGGAGGTCTTGCTGAATCGGTTCAAGGGCGTCCTCGGCGATAAGGTCGATGAAATGACCCGCGTAGTCGCCTCGGAGAGAGGGGACGCGCGGGTGGACAACGCCTATTCCGTCCTGCATGGCGAGTTCTCCGGCTCGAACGGGATGGACTATGGCGCGGCCCTGGCCGCTCTCGCCAAGCCCGAGACGCGGAAGCGCCTGGGGCTGACGTTCAAGGAAGCCGAAACGCTGACCAATGCTTTGGAGGGGCAACGAAGCACGGTCCTGTCCATCCGTGGGCAGAAGCGCGAGGACGCCCGCAACGCCGGGTTCAAGCAAATCCTGGAGTTGCACGAGAAGGGCGATACGCTGGGCGCGTTGCGCGTGTTGCGAACCCTTCCCGGCGTGTCCCCGACCACGGCCCTGAACCTGGAAAACGCGCTACGCAAGCCCACACTGGCGTGGATCACGGACCCGCAGGCCTACCGCAATCTTATCGAGGACGTGCGGGACGGCAGAATCACCCGGCAATCGGAAATCCTGTCCTTGGTGGGCGACAAACTCTCGCCCCAGGACGCGGAAAAGGCCGTGGGCTTCCTCAACCTGCTCCAGAAGCCGGAAGGCGAGATGGTCAAGAAGGCCGTCAAGACCCTGGACGAGGCGATCAACGGCGGCTTGCTGGCGCAGAAGACCCCGGCCACAACCAAGGCTTTCCAGGCGGCCTACATGGACCTGATGGAGGCCGTGGACAAGGCCCGCAAGGACGGCAAGGACGTGCGCGACCTGCTCACGCCCGGCGGCAAGGATTACGTCCTGGACAAGCTGATTCAGGGGCACCGGGTTTCGATTCAGGACCAGGTGCGTTCCATGGCCCCAACCACGGGCGCGGAACCGCTCACGCTGGCCAACCTCGACCCGGCCACGGTGAAGGCCCCGGAAGACATGCCGCCCGAACAGGTGCGGGAGGTCCTGCAACGCTTGTCCGAGGGCAAGACGGTTCGAGTCCAGAAGGACGGCGTTGTCCGGGAACTCGTGTTCCGGGATGGCCGCTTGGAATTCAGCAATTAACGGGAGAGACGCGACATGCCTCAAACCGCCTGGGAAATACTTGACGACCCGAAGCCGCCCACCACGTGGCAGATTCTCGATGACGAACCGACCGAGGGCGCGCTGGCCCCGGAACCCGGCCTGGCCGGACCCGACCCCGTGCACGCTTATGTGGGGGCCGTGCTCAAGAGCGCCCCGGAGCCGAGTTTCTGGGAGCGGGCGAAACAGTTCTTGAACCCCCTGAACGACGATGCGCGGGCCAGGGCCGCCGTGGCGGTGATCAACGCCGAGGAGACCAACAAGGCCCTGCGCAAGGCCGGTTCCCAACGGCGTGTAGGCCCCGGAGACTTCGACCGTGCCTTGACCGAGGACTTTACCACCGGGTTCCAGGGCTCCGTTACCGGCCTGGCCGTGCGCGGGGCGTTGCCCGATGGACCGCCGCCCGAGGTGGAGAACTACCTGCGCACCGGCAACCGTCTTGCCCGACAGGGCGGGACGCTGCTCGGCGACTTTCCGTTCATGGTCATGGGCATGGTTCTGGGCGGCGGGCCGGAGTCCCCCACGGGGTGGGGCGGTTCCTTTGCCCTGCCAGAGGGGCTGCGCAAGGTCTACATGGACCGAATCGAGAAGGGCGAGGTCAAGAGCTGGAAGGATTTCTCCGGACGCCTGGGCGGGGCCGTGTGGGCTACGCTCAAGGGCGAGGCGACGGGCATTGCGACGAACGCGGCGGGCGCGGCCGCTGGGCCGTTGCGCTTCCCTGCCGAGGTCGGGGCCATGACCGCTGTTGGCGCTGGTCTGGAAGGCCGCGTGCCCGAGCCGCAGGAGTTCCTGGACGCCGGGTTACTCCTGGGCGGCATGCACGCTGCGGGACACGTTTCCGGCAAGCTGCGCACCATCTACGCCAGGACCGGCAAGCACCCCGCCGAAGTGGTCCAGGATGCCGCCGCAGACCCGAGCATCCGGGACGACGTGCTTTCCAGCCGGATCACGCCCCGCGCGTACAACAAGGGGATTCGCCGGTACAACGCCAACGATCCCGTTGCCAGGATCACGGAGACCACGGCCAGGGAGATCAACCGGCTGGGCTTCGAGACCGCCGAAAGCGACGTGATCATCCCGGAAAAGACCATCGAGCACATTGACAAGGCCACCGGGAAGCGGATCGACCTGGACGACATCGACCGCATTGCCGAGACCATCGAGCAGCCCACGGAGATCCTGCCGAACCTGGGGACCGAAAACGCGCCCTACCGGGACGGGAGTGTGCTTCTCGTCCGCCAGGACTCGAAGTACTCCCTCAGCATCGTGGAGGTGACGCCCGGCGAACAGGGCAACGTCCTTTGGAATTTCTGGCGCATGTCCACCGCGAAGGGCGAGCGCTATCTGCAAAAGTTCAGGGACGAAAAAGCCCGGCGAGTGCCGGGCTTTGACGGGCAGTCCGGAGGGGCGACCATGGATGCCGGAGCATCGCGTCCCTCGTCTTCCTCGCTCCCGGCCGAAGCCGGTGCGGGCCAACCGGAGGGTCTTCCCGGAAGTCGGACTGCCCGCGAGGTTGAGAATAATATACCCACTCCGGGCCGGGATGGCAAGCGCACGCTCAAGCGTGAAGGAACCGAGTACGACCGGCACCTGCCGGGTGAATCCGAAGCCCCGACCCAGCCCGCCCAACCGGGCGAGATCAACGCCGGAACGGTGGTCAAGAAGTCCGACATCATCAAGGGGCTTCAGGAGAAGCTGACCGCGCCCATCCGGACCGGCCGGCTGGGGCCGCGTTCCAAGAAGACACTGGGCTTCTACAAGCTCAAGCCCGAGGTCATCCGCACCCGGTTCGCCAACGACATTTCGACGGCCATACACGAGTACGGCCACCACCTGCACAACACGCTTTGGGGCATGGACAGGAACGCCCTGGAACCGTTCCGCAAGGAGCTTGCCCCCCTGGCCACGGCCGGGCACCCCCTGGAAGAGGGTTTGGCCGAGTTTGCGTCCCTGTACGTGGCCGACCCGGCCAAGGCGGAGGCCAAGGCCCCGATGTTCTACGCCAAGTGGGAGCAGGCGCTCAAGAAGGACGCTCCCGAGGTCCTGGAAGCCCTGCGCGAGGCTCAGGCCGCCGTGGAGGCGTGGGTCCAGCAGCCTGCCGAACAGAAGGTCCTCAGCTCCATTTCCGTGAACGAGAAGACGCGGAACCGGACGAGCTTCGACGAAGTGCATTCCTACCTTTGGGACGACCTGCGGTTCCTGGACAAGGCCGTGCGCCGCATCACGGGCAAGAAGTGGTGGTACTTTGGCCCGTTCGGCAAGGGCGATACCCTGCCCGCGCACCAGGACCCGTACAAGCTGGCCCGCACGCTGCGCGGTACGCCCGGCCGCGCCCAGCAGTGGCTCTATCACAGCCCCTATCAGTTCGCCGACTACGCCAACGTGGGCAAGTCCATGGCGGACATCCTCAAGCCCGTGGGCAAGCGGATCGACGCCTTCCGTGCCTACATCGTGTCCAAGCGGGCGCTTGAGCTGCATGAGCGCAACATCAAGTCCGGCGTGGACGTGGCGGCCGCCAAGGGCACCGTGGCGCGCTGGGAAGGCGAGTTCGAGCAGGCCTTCAAGGACCTCAAGGAATACCAGGACCTCCTGTTGCAGTACCAGCGCGACGCCGGTCTGCTTTCCGCCGAGGGCTATGTGCTCATCAAGGAGCTGAACAAGGACTACGTGCCCTTCCAGCGCGTCATGGAGGACGGCAAGGCGGGAGCCGGGACCGGCCGGGGCATGGAGGCCTGGAACCCCATCAAGCGCCTCAAGGGCTCCACGCGGGACATCTATGACCCGTTGGAGTCGATCATCAAGAACACCTACACCACCTTGGAGCTTTCCGAGAAGAACGCCGCGCTGCGGGCGCTTGTGGACCTGGCCGAGTCCCGACCGGGGAACGGGGACCTGGTGGAGAAGATCCCGGCGCCGCAAATCGGAACGCGCGTCTCCGGGCAGGAACTGGTCAACCAGTTGTCCAGGGTGTTGCCGCCCGAAGCGGTCAAGCGCATCCGGAAGGCCGTCGAGAGCGGCGACCTCGACCCCGATACTATGGGGTTCAGCGTGTTCCGGCCCAAGTCCTTCACGCCCGAGGAGAACATCATTTCCGTGTGGAAGGACGGCAAGCGGGAGTTCTACCAGGTGGACGAGGACCTGGGGCGGGCCATCAAGGCCCTGGACCGGGAAACCACGAACATGCTCGTTCGCTTTCTGTCCAAGCCCACCGAGTGGCTGCGGGCCGGGGCTACCCTGTCGCCCGACTTCATGCCCCGCAACGTCATGCGGGACCAGCTTTCGGCGGGCGTCTTCAGCTCCACCGGCTACAAGCCGTTCGTGGACTACACCAGGGGCGTGTTCTCGGCGCTCAAGGCCGACGAGTATTACCAGGGCTGGCTCAAGGGCGGCGGGGCGTCCACGTTCCTGCACTCCATGGACCGCAACTACATGCAGGAGAACCTGCGCAAGATGCTCCATGAAGTGCCCGTGTGGAACAAGGTCAACCCGTACACGTGGCTGCGGACCATGTCCGAGTTCTCGGAAGTGGGCACCCGCGTGGGCGAGGCCCGGCGCGTGCTGAAAAAGGAGGGCACCGGACGCGCGGCCTCGATCGAAAGCGGTTTCGCGGCCAGGGAGGTCTCCCTGGATTTCTCGCGCTCCGGCTCCAAGGGCCGCTTCCTGAACAACATCATCGCCTTCTTCAACGCTTCCATGCAGGGCCTGGACAAGCTTGGCCGGAAGTTCCGGGAGAACCCCGGCGGGGCCACGGCGCGGGCCTTCGTGTCCATCACCATCCCCTCGCTGATGCTGGCCTGGTACAACCGCGACAACGAGCGGATCAAGGAACAGCCCCAGTGGCAAAAAGACCTGTTCTGGCTGGTGGACGCGGGCGGGATTATCTGGCGTATCCCCAAGCCGTTCGACCTCGGGCTGCTCTTCGGCACCTTGCCGGAGCGCATCTTCGATCACGTGTACGGAAAGAACCCGGAAGCCCTGGACGATTTCATGGGCTCCCTGCTCCGGGCTTCCGGCCCCGGCATGATGCCCACGGCGCTCCTGCCCGTGGTCGAGAACGTGACCGGCTACTCCTTCTTTCTGGGGCGGGACTTGGTGTCCCGGTCCACGGAGGGCCGCCTGCCGGAGTATCAGTATTCGGCGCACACCCTGGAACTGACCAAGGCCCTCTCCAAGCTGGTGGGCTCCCTGCCCCCGGTGCGGGACATGCCCATGAGTCAGAAGGACGCATGGCTGCCCCCCGTGAAGGTGGAGAACCTGATCCGGGGATGGAGCGGCGGCGTGGGGTACTACGCGCTGCAACTGGTGGATGCTGCGGGCCGCGCGTCCGGCGTCCTGCCTGATCCGGTCAAGCCCAGCCTCACGCTGGCGGACATGCCGGTCATCCGGGCCTTCACGGCCAGGTGGCCCACGGCCAACCCGCAATCCATCACCAAGTTCCAGGACCGCTATGAGGAGTTCCAGCGCTACTGGAAGACCGGGACCGACCTCGCCAAGCGGGAGTTCCGGAGCGACGAGGAAACGTTACGCCTCCTGGAACTGGGTGCGCCGTACAAGGAACTCACGCGGGTGGCCGACGCCCTGAACAACCTTCGCGGATTCATTTCCGGGGTCAACCGGCTCCCGGACATCAGCGCCGACGAGAAGCGCGAGCTGGTGGACTCGGCCTATCTCCAGATGCTGGCCATTGCCCAACAGGGAAACGCCATGATCGAGAACCTGAAAAAGGAACGCGGTCAAGAAGACCGGATTGCGGTGGAAAACCTTAAACGCGACGACGGATTTTAAGGAGGAAAACGAATGTTTACGGGTAACAACAACCAACAGGAAAGCCCGGCGCAAGCCAACCCCGCGCCGCTTTCGGCGGAGCAGCAACGCTCCAACGCCTATGACTCCCTGTTCGGGGGACAGGCAAACCCCAACGGTGCGCCGAGTGAGGGCGCGGCCCAGGACGCCGCTCCGCAATCGGCGGAGGAACGACGCGCCGGTTTCTACGATACCGCGTTCAGCCCTTCCGAGCAGACCCAGCAGGTAGCCGACGCCATGGCCGACGTGGACACCACCGGTGCCGACGGACAGGAGCCTGAATCCGCCAGCTACGACATCCCCCTGGAAGTCTCGGGGAGCTCGACCGAGCGGGAGGAAATCCGGACCGCGCTCAAGGAAAACGGGCTCAACGGCGAGCAGGGAAGCAAGCTGTTGAAGTGGTACGCGGGCTACCAGGAAAAGCAGGCCGAGAAGTTCAAGGCGGATTCCCTCGCGGGGCTCAAGGCCGAGTGGGGGGACGCAAACTTCGAAAGCAACCTGCGCATGGCCCAGGACACCGCTCAGCGGCTTGACCGGCAGCTCGGCGGCGACCTCATGCCCCTGCTGGAAGGCCCGGCCGGGAATGACCCGAGGGTCGTCAAACTGCTGCTCAAGCTCGATCGCATGCTGTGATCGGCAACGGGATTCATATCAACCAAAAACGAAAATGGGCGTAGGTGCGCCCGGTAGATCGAGGAGGATCAACCAATGGAAATAGCCCAAGCAAGCATCACGGGGCTTCACCAGGAAATCTCCGACATCCTCAACGCGTATGACGCCGAGCTCGACGCCATCCGGGAGACGGTGAGCGATTGCACGGCGACGTGCGCCGCGCTCGAAGACCAGGCCGCCGAAGCCGAGGGCGAAGCCCTGGCGGCAATCCAGGAAAGCTGGTGGCGGGCACAGGCGGACAAGCGGTTCGCGGAGAATCGCCTGGACAACTTCCTTGCGGAGTATCCGGACTCCGCGGCCTATTTCGATGCAGTCGGCGGGGAAACGCTGGCCCGGTTCCAGGAGTTCGACCAGGCCGTCATGGACCGGCTGACCGCGCTTGAAGGGGAAAGCGCCACCCTCAGGCAGAGCATCGAGAATAAGAAAGCCGAGTACCTCGCCCTGGACGAAGCCATTTCGGACTTGGGCGAGGAAATCGACACGGTCATCGCGTTGGGCACCACTGCCCGGTCCCAACTCCGCCCGTCGGACCGTGTGAAAGTGGTGGACCCGCCCAGCATGCAGCCGGTCACGGACGCCTTCCGCCTGGACGCAACAGCCTCGCGGCTGGGCTCCCACACGTGGGACGCGGATACGCGCACCGTGGGGGCCGCATAATGAGGAACCCGATGATCACCATCTGCCGACAGAATGCCGAGGAAGTGCGGAGCCTGCTTCATGGTGGCCAGGATGCCTACGATATGCGCCTCACGGAGCTGGAGGACGAAGTGACCGAGGCGTCCCAGCGAAGCGCCGAGGCGGAGGCCGCCAGTTTGACCGGAGACGTGTCGGAAGCCCGCCGGGCATGGGAAGCCGCGCAAGGCGACCTGAAATTCGCACAGGGGCGTCTCAGGAGCTTCCTGGACAAGTACCCCGATGTCACCTCGTACCAGTTGCAGGACAAGATCGCCAAGCAGACCGCCCAGGACGTGGACCGGGCCGTCATGCTGCGCTTGCAGGCGCTGGCCAACGAAGTTGACCCGCTGCATGAACGCCTCAAGAAGGCCCAGCAGGGCCTCAAGGACGTTATCACGGACATCCTCGTCCTCGCGGAGGAACAGGGCGTTGCCATGCGGCTGGCGAAGGAAGTCCGTGCGCTTCTCCCCGTCAGGGACAGGTGCGTGGCCGTAAGAGGGCCCGAGTTCCAGGTCTTGGTCCGGACGGCCAACGAATACAAAACCGGCTTGCGGGCGGAAATCGGCGGGGATACGCTGCCCTGGGAGCTTTCCAAGGGTGAGCTTGAACTCGATGCGGAGTCCCCCAAAGCGGACTAAACGCTTTACAAAAATGTAAACAAAATGCCCCTGCTTCGGCGGGGGCATTTCTCGTTCCGGGCCTCAAAAAAAGAGCCCCGGAGTTTCTGACCAGTGGGCAAGCTGTGCCCATAGGTGAAATCATCCGAGGCAATAAGAACATACTCACCGAAGCCGATCTTGTCAAAGCTCCGGAGTCCCGACTTCGGGGCTTTTTCGTGTCTTTTGCTCGGAATGGGCCGAAACCGCAAAAATGGTCGTTTTTGATCAAAATGGACCGTTTCCCGCAAATCGGAATCCGGGGAAAGAAATACAGGAACCCCCAAGAAAAGGATATAAATAGTTGTCAGCAAGGGTACCGCTGACAACGATTCAAGAAAGGAAATAAAAGGAGGCCGAGGAAAGAAAAAAGGAAAGTAGAAAAAGCTTGTAGACGCAGGAAAGGGCCAGGCAAAACACCCGGCCCTTTACGACAGAAGGGAGGCCCCCGTGGTAGCTACGCCGCGAAGGGCGTCTTTTCCCGGCTGGTTCCCGTTTGGTCAATGGTGGTGAGGTATTCGCGCATCCGCTGGGCGCGGCGCTCAATGCTCACGCCGATTTCGAAAAGCTTGTTCTGGTGCCGTCCCGACCAGCCGTTGACGCTGGTGTCGGCCTCGGAAAGTTCGTGTAGCATTTCGCCGAAGATGGTCAGCTCTTCCACTTCGCCCCACAATTCGCAAACCGCGTTGTCGTACGTATGTCCCATGGTTTCCCCTCCGGGGTTGGGGTTTGTCGTTCAAGGTGAGTAATTGGTAATATATTACCTTGTGGGTGGTCAACAAAAAAAGTAATAAATTACCAAAAAAAGAGGAGAACCATGCAGAGCAACTTGAAAAAACTCATGAAAGAGAAGGGGACCACCATCTTGGGCTTGGCCGATGAAACCGGCCTTTCGTCAAGGACGATCCAGCGGGCGCGGGACGAACGCATTGAACTTTGCACGTTGAAAACCCTTGCCGTTATTGCCGAAGCGCTTGGCGTTGGGGTTAAGCAGCTTTTCGATGAAGCCCGCCCGTAAACAGGTGTAAACGGTTATCGACGGTTATTGTAGGTTTTGCCTTTACGGCCTCACCTACGGCCTCACTTTTTGGATTGGCAAAGAAAAAGGCAGTCACGTTGTTACGTAACTGCCTGATATTTCTGGAGCCAGGAATCGGAATTGAACCGACGACCTACTGATTACGAATCAGTTGCTCTACCAACTGAGCTATCCTGGCGAAACGGGAAATGATCTTTATCTCAGGGGGGGCGGGGCGGTCAAGTGAAAAGGGGTCATCCGGCTCAAGCGTACTTTTGACCAAATGAAAGGACATGGCGTCCAACCGATAATCATACCACTGAGCATCGGGAGGAGTAATCGCCATGCCCGCAAGCTTCATCTTCCCCGCCTTCGGACTGCGAGGCCACAACTTCTTCGGCAGGATTTTATCGCAGGCAACATCATTATGAAAGCACGGCCCAAGGACCACCTGATCCGTTGTCCTTGTTGCCGTTCCAGGAACATCATCCGGCACGGCTTTGCTAGAACGGTGGGTCCAGACTGTCCCTATCGGCTTTAAGCTAGTTTGACTGGCCACTCCCCTACAGCGGGCGGGATGTCGCAATCGTGGGCATTGTCCGTTTGATCGACATGCAGATCGCCGAACCGAGGCGTCGGTACACGAAATATTTTGAGCGGCATGCTCTCGCCCTCCCAGATTGTTATCTCAAACTGAACACTTTTCCCGTTCCGGAAACGTCTCAAGAAAACCAAAGCCAATATTGCGGCTGTGGCAACAGATAGAACGCCGGCTACATCAGCAAGGTCATAAAAAGTCCGCCCGGCGCGGCTACCGTGTTTGACCGATTTCATGTGGTCAAACTGATGAACGAAAAGATTACCCGGCCCCGACGGCAACTCTGCCGTGAACTTACGTCTCCGCTTGAGAGGAAGGCGGCCAAAGGCACGCGATGAATTCCGCCGAAGAACCCTGAGAATCTGGAAGAAATCCGTGATGAAAAGCTGCGGTTGGACGAGGCATTGCGGCTGAACCGTTGGCAACTATTATCTGAACCAGGGCCGAAGCCTCGGGAATCCGACCGTTGCAAGTTATGGCGAGTACACTTGCAGCACATCGCTTCGGCAGTCTTGCCCATTACGACCACCCCATCTCATCAGACCCCGTCGAAGGTGCGGACAACAGGATCAACACACTGAAACGACAGGCCTACGGCTACCGGGATACGGCATTCTTCAATCTCAGGATCATGGGCATACATGCATCGAAATACGCTCTGTTCGGATGAATCTGAAAAAAGCGCATGGCATTGCCAAGGGAAACGGCGCGAAAGCGCCCCAGGGGTGAGCCAAAGGGCGTTTATTGGTTTACACGCTTGGCGGAAAGGGCTAATTCATAGTCGGTTTCGCCAATGGCGCCATTCGGGACGGCGTGACGCCCTCCCCCTCAGGCAGATGGTTGCGCACCTGTCCGAAAGAGCGACGACGCAGAACGGGTGCATTTCGCTGACTACTTCAGGATGAGAGATTTGTTCCCGCGTTCATTCCCGACATCCATGCGACCCACAAGCCCGAGCCAGAGGCCGGACCGGACCGGCGAAGCCGCCTTCCGGAAAACCCTGGCAACGGAGTGTCGGACGGCAGCCTGCCGGGAGCTCCTCCCGGAAGCGGGGGAATCCCGCCGCCATCCTTCTCCCGGCGCTTCCGGCGGGGAAACCGCATCCACCACCATACGGTTTGCGACGGTCCGGCGGGCTTGCGCCGACGCGTGAGCCGTGAGACGGAGCAATACGGGCAGGTCGACGAGCATATGGTTTCGCCACAAACGGTCACTCGCGGGGGAGCGAAGGCGCTGGCGCCCCTTGGCGCAGGCCTCCCCGCGCCCCGGCCAACCGGCCCGCGCGGCGGACGCATTCCACGAAACGACGGCGCGGGAGCCGGGTCCTCGGCCCGCGTCCCGCATCCTCTTCACGCCCCCGGCGCACCGTCGGCGGGCCGCTCACAAAAACGGGGGAATCCGTGCTGAATCCCGCACATTGGCTCAAGACGTTAAGCAGCATAGCGAGCGTGGCCCAGTGCCGCATCCAGGGCCGGGACGCGTCCCTGGACGAAGGCTACGGACGGCTCTCGGAGCTTTTCTCCTCCACGCGCGAGCGGGAGGGCACGGTCTGGTGGGTGGGCAACGGCGGCAGTTGCGCCATGTGCGCCCACCTGGCCCAGGACGCGCTCAACAAGCTGCGCGTACGCTCGCAGGTGCTCAGCGAGCCCTCGCTCATGACCTGCATGGCCAACGATTTCGGTTATGAACACGTCTACGACCGGCCGCTCGGGCGGCTCGCCCGACCCGGCGACTGCCTCGTGGCCATCTCCAGTTCCGGCAATTCGCAGAACATCGTCAACTGCCTGGACTACGCCCTGGAGGCCGGGCTCGCGGTGGTGACGGTTTCGGCCTTTGCGCCGACCAACACCCTGTGGAACCGCGCCTGCGACGTGGCCCTGTACCTGCCCTGGTCCCTCTACGGACTGGTGGAGGTCGGCCACGAAGCGCTCCTGCACGCCGCCATCGAATGCCAGTTCCTGGCGGAAAACGACAATCAAGGATCATCGAATGAGTGAGAAAATCGTCGTCATCGGCAGCAATTCCTTTTCGGGAGCCAGCTTCGTCGACTACTGCCTCGGAGAGGGCGTCGAGGTCATCGGCATGAGCCGCTCGGACGAGCCCGCCCCGGAGTTCCTGCCGTACAAGAAACGCCAGGACCCCGCCTTCACCTTCATGAAGCTCGACCTCAACCATGACCTGGACCGCATGATCGAGGTCATGGAGGCGGAAAAGCCCGACTATGTGGTCAACTTCGCCGCCCAGTCCATGGTCGGCGAGAGCTGGGCCCACCCCGAGCACTGGTTCCAGACCAACGCGGTGGCCACCGTCTGCCTGCACGACCGGCTGCGCAAGCTCGATTTTCTGAAGAAATACGTCCACATCTCCACGCCCGAGGTCTACGGCACCTGCGAGGGGCTCATCGCCGAGCACACCAACTACCACCCGAGCACGCCCTACGCGGTCTCCCGGGCGGCGGGCGACATGAGCCTGATGAGCTTCTACAACGCCTACGGGTTCCCCGTGGTCTTCACCCGCGCGGCCAACGTCTACGGCCCCGGCCAGCAGCTCTACCGCATCATCCCGCGCACGGTCCTGTTCTTCCTGACCGGGCGCAAGCTCCAACTGCACGGCGGCGGCCACTCGGTCCGCTCCTTCATCCACATCCGCGACGTCTCGGACGGCACCCTAAAAATCGCCCGCAACGCGCCGCCGCCGGAAATCTACCACCTGTCCACCACGCGCAACATCTCCATCCGCGCCCTGGTGGAGATGATCGCCGAGCGGCTGGGCGTCGACTTCAACGACCACGTGGAAGTCGTGGGCGAGCGCCTGGGCAAGGACGCCGCCTACCTGCTCGACGCGACCAAAGCCCGCGAGACCCTGGGCTGGGCGGACAGGATAAGCCTTGAGGAAGGCATCGACGAAACCATCGCCTGGGTGCGCGAGAACCTCGACGCCCTCAAGTCCATGCCCATGGACTACATCCACAAACCGTAAAAAACATAAGAGGAAATATTCATGAAAGTTCTTGTCACCGGCGGCTGCGGCTACATCGGCAACGTCCTGGTTCCCAAGCTCCTGAAGCTCGGCCACGAGGTCGTGGCCGCGGACATCATGTGGTTCGGCAACGAGCTGGCCGAGACCCCCGGCCTGACCGTGGTCACGGCCGACGTCCGCGACATGGACACCATCCCCATGGAGGGCGTGGACGCCATCATCCACCTGGCCAACGTGGCCAACGACCCCTGCGGCGACCTGAACGCCAAGCTGGTCTGGGAGGTCAACGCCCTGGCCACCATGCAGCTCCTCGAAAAGGCCATCGCCAACCGCCTGCAGAAGTTCCTGCTCGCCAGCCCCGGCAGCGTCCACC
>NZ_JAQUWN010000062.1 GCF_028692895.1 Pseudodesulfovibrio sp. | reverse complement strand
CAGGAGCTTTTCGAGATAGTAGCGGTCCGCGATCTGGGCCAGCAGGTCGGCGCTGCCCAGGAAATAGCCCATGAACCGCATGTCATCGGTGCGGAACGCGACCTTGGAGGGGGACATGGCCAGGATGGTGCAGCGGATGCAGTCGGCGATGTCCTCGATCCCGTCTCCGTGCAGGACGCCCGCCAGGTTTTCGCGCATGAACTGGATGGAGCACTCTTCGTGGCCCACGGTGTATTTAGCGCCCGTGCCCTCGGTGTCCCGCGTGGTCTGGACCAGCCCCACGTCGTGGAACAGCGCGGCCAGCAGCCCCTTGACCACGTCCTCCTCCGCGAAGATGTTGCCTTCGGCCATGGCTCCGTAGATCAGCCGGACGTCGGCCAGGACCACGGAGCAGGTGTGCTCGAAGTCGTGGTACTTGGTGTTGCTGGCCTGATAGCCGGGGTACATGCCGAAGAAGAGCTTCTGCACGTCCTCGAACGCCCGGCGGAACAGGACCCCGTCGTAGCCGGGGAAGAAGTCCCGGACCGTCTCCTCCACCTCGCGCCGCACGCATTCCGCGTCGGCCGGGTCCACGAAATCGTAGAGTTTTTCGCCGCCCATCGCCGTCCCCGTCATCCCGCCCAATTCTCGGCGTACTTGCCCCGGATCGCCTTGATGACGTCGAATATCTCGACGAATATCTCCACGATCTCGGGATCGAAATGGGTTCCCGCGTCCTTTTGCAGGATTTCAAGGCACTTTTCGTCGGAAAAGGGCTCCTTGTAGGAGCGGGGCGAGGACAGGGCGTCGTAGACGTCGGCCACGGCGCAGATGCGCGCGGCCAGGGGGATGTCCTCGCCGGTCCTCGGCTTGCAGCCCATCTTGACGGCAGGGTCCCAGACCTCCTCGTAGGGCACGCCGGGATAGCCGCGCAGGTCCCACTTCTCGTGGTGGCACAGGGCGATCTCCATGCTCATGCGGTCCAGGTCCGAGGTCAGGTTGGTGAAGAGCCGGGCCCCGAAGATGGTGTGCATCTTGATGACGTCGAACTCCTCGTCCGTGAGCTTGCCCGGTTTCTTGAGGATGGCGTCCGGGATGCCGACCTTGCCCACGTCGTGGAGCATGGCGGCCAGGCGCAGGTTGTCGCGCACGCGTTTGATGTCCTTGGCCGCGTGGCCGCGCCGGGAGGCCCAGGTGCCATATATCTCGGCGCAGTAGGAGCCCACGCGCTGGACGTGGGTGCCGGTCTCGGTGGGGTCGCGCAGTTCGGCCATCTTCATCATGCGCAGGATCAGTTCGCGGTTCATGATGCCGCGTTCGATGGCCACCGAGGCGTTGTTGCAGAACAGCGGGATGTAGGTCCGGGCATCCACGTCGAAGGGCTCGACCACCCCGGCCGCGCTGCGGGCGTTGATAAGCTGCATGACTCCCACCAACCGGCTTTCCTGGGCGATGAGCGGGATGGTCAACATGCTGGTGGTGCGGTAGCCGGATTTCTCGTCAAAGGACTTGTTGAAGGAGAAGGGCAGGGCGGGGTCCAGCTCGTAGGCGTCGTCGATGGTCAGGGCCTGGCGGGTCTTGGCCACGTAGCCCACGATGGAGTGCTCGCTGATGGGCACCGCGAAATTCTGGTACAGGGCCGCGTTGGCCCCCTCGCCCTTGAACAGGGTCTCGTTCTGGACAAAGCTGAAGATCAGGCTGTCCTTCTCCACGAGGAAGATGGACCCAGCGTCGGCGTTGGCGAACCGCCTCGACTCGAAGAGAATCTTGTCGAGGATGGTGTCAACGTCCTTGAGTTGGTTGACCTCGTCCGTGGTCCTGAGGATTTTCAGGACCGGGCTTTCCGGTCCCAGGCACTGCTCTTCCAGCATGTCGATACCCCCTTAGGTTCCTTTAGACATGTCCCAATTCCCTGGCAAACGCAACAATCGCTCAAAGAAGGGGGAAGGGGCGATAGCGGCAATAGGTATGCATAATGCGATCGGGGCGCAACGGGCCGACGGGGCGTCCGCCGCCCTCGGGCGGGCGAAAGGGCGTCAGCCCCGGCGCGCGGCGGCCAGGACGTCGTGGAGCTCGCGGATCACGCCCGCGCCGCCCGCGGCCTCGGTCACATAGTCGGCCAGGGCCAGGATCTCGGCATGGGCGTCGGCCGGGGCGACCTTGAACCCCGCCAGGCCCATGGCGTCGCGGTCGTTGACGTCGTTGCCCACGTAGAGCACGTCCGACAGGCTGACCGACCGGTCCCCTGCCAGGCCGATGAGCACCGACGCCTTGTCGCCCACGCCGTGCACGCAGGGCAGGCCGATCTTGTCCGCCCGCGCCCGGACCACGGGGTTCACCTCGGTGCTCAGGATGCACTGGTCCACCCCGAGCCGCCGGATCATGCCTACGGCCAGGCCGTCGGACCGGTTGGCGGCCACGCTTTCCCGGCCGTCCTGGTCGGTGATGACCCGGTTGTCGGTCATCACGCCGTCAAAGTCGTAGACCGCGAGGCGGACCCGCCCCGCGCCGGGCAGGCCGCGCTGCTTCAGCATGATGAGCTCGCCGTCCGGGCCCAGGTAAAGCGGCGTGTCGCAAAGCAGCTTCTCGCCCCGGCCGCCGCCGCTTTGCACGATGGCGTCGGCAGCGCGGGCCGCGTCCGCCACCTCCACGGTCACGGCCACGCACCCGCCTGTGGGCCCGTCCGGCACCGGCAGGAGCCGGAGGGTCTGGCCGTAGGGCCCCACCAGCAGGGTCTCCCAGGCCAGGGAGAACCCCAGGGCCTGTTCGTAGAAGCGCGCGGACCGTTCGCGGTCGCGGACCAGCAGTGTGACGGCGGGATGGACGGCCATGCGGGACTCCTTGTGTTTCGGGGGCGTCGGGGGGTACGATAGCCCGCGCCGGACTTGGACGCAACCACCCGCCCGGCCGGGAGTTGCGCATCGGGCGGCGACGAGGCGTCGGGCAAGCCGCCGGGGCTACAGCCCCAGGCTGCCGTCCACGAGGACCACATGGATGCGCCCCTTGGGCCAGCACTTGTCCGTGATGGTCCAGACGTTGCAAATCCGGTCCGGGCTCTTGCAGTCCATGCACCGGCCCGTCTTGGCGCAGGGGGTGCGCGCGCCGTGGCGGGCGGCGTTTTGCGGCCCGGCCACCTCGCGGATGCGGCGCACGCCCGCGTTGGCGTCGGGCACGATCTTGTTGGCGCCGGCGACAACCACCACCTGGCGCGGGCCGAAGATCAGCCCGGCCACCCGGTTGCCCACCATGTCCAGGTTGACCAGCTTGCCGTTCCCGGTCAGGGCGTTGGCGCCCGTGAAGAACAGGTCGCAGGTCAGGGCCCGGCGGCGGCGCTCGATGAGCTCGCCCCGGTCCACTCCCTCCTCGAAGGTGTCGATGAACTCGATGCCCGGGTCCTGGCGGAACACGTCCAGCACCCCGGTCTCGCGCACGGAGAGCGAATCTCCGTAGGAGACCACCCTGGGGGCCACGGCGGGCGTGATCTCCGAGAGGATGATCTCGGCGGCGTGGCCGGGGTCCGCCGCCTGGTAGACGTTGAACCCGTTGTGGGACAGGGCGGCCAGGGTGTCGAGGGCGGTCTTGTCGAACATGGAAACTTCCTTTTTGGCGGCATTGTTAGCCCCGCCGCCGCACGGGCGCAACCCCCGCGGGCCGCCGTCCCGGCCGGAATCGTCGCCGAATCGCCGGAATACGCCCCTTGCGCGGGAATGGGGACTCGGCTATGCGGGAGCCATGAAAGCACATTCTCCCAAGCCCCTGCCTCCGGCGAGGCGGGTGGCGCTCGAAGCCCTTTTCCGCTGCCTGCTCTCGGGCCAGGACGTCCAGGCCGCCCTGGACACGGCCCTTTCCGCCGGTCCGGTGGACCCGCGCGACGTGGGCCTGGCCACCGAGCTGACCTACGGCTACCTGCGGATCAAGGGACGCATCGACCACGTTCTCTCCCGCTTCCTCAAGGATCTCGGCAAGCTGCCGCCCAAGATGCGCCTGGCCATGGGCGTGGCCGCCTACGAGATTCTCTTCCTGGACAAGGTCCCGGCCTACGCCTCCGTGGACTGGGCCGTGGAGTTCGCCAAGACCAAGCCCGGCGCTCGCCTGGGCGGCCTGTTCAACGCCGTGCTGCGCAAGGTCGCCGACCGCGCCGGGGAGCTCCTCGATCCCGACTTCTACCGGCGCGACTGCTCGCCGCCCGAGTTCCTTTCCCGCTGGTACTCCGTGCCCCAGTGGATCGCCGACCTCTGGCGGCGCGCCTATGGCGAGGCGACCGCCCTGCAATACCTGGAGGCCCAACTCAACCCTCCGGCCATGGGCGTCAACCTCTACGGCCACCCCGAGGCCGACGAACTCTTCCCCCTCCTGGCCGGGCTCGACGAGGTCCTGGACATCGAGGGGCTCAGCTTCGCCTTTCCGCCCGGCGCGGCCTTCGAGGACGAGCCCGAGCCGCCCCTGGCCCGCCAGTCCTTCGCCGCCCGCCAGGCCGTCGAGGCCCTGCGCCCGTCCGGCTGGGATTCCCCGGTCTGGGACGCCTGCGCCGGACGCGGCGGCAAGACCCGCATCCTGCTCGAACACGGCCTGACCGTCTTCGCCTCGGACCCGCACGAAGGCCGCCTGGCCGCCCTGCGCCGCGAGCTGCCCTCGGTGGAGGCCTTCGCCGCCAACGCCGCCGGCGCCAGGCCGCCCCGGACCCCGGCCACGATCCTGCTCGACCTGCCCTGCTCCGGCCTCGGCGTCCTCTCCCGCAGGCCCGACACCAAGTGGAAACGCTCCCCGCGCGACATCGACGACCTGACCAAGCTCCAGGCCGAGATCCTCGACAACGCCGCCGAACGCGTCAAACGCCGCGGCCGCATCGCGGTCATCACCTGCACCCTCAATCCCGACGAGAACCAGGGGCTCGTGAAGCGCTTCCTCGCCGCCCATCCCGAGGCCCGGCTGGAAACCGAATGGGCCACCGACCCGGATTCGCCCCTGAACGAGTTCTTCTACGCGGCCCTGATCCGGGCCTGACAAGAAACATCCTCTTTGCCCAAACCCCCGCCCTCCCGGGTTCTTCCATCCGTCTTCCCATCCAAAGGGCTTCGGGGTATGAGCGGGTCATGAAGATAGGTCGGTACGAGATTCGCGGGTTGCTCGGGCGCGGAGGCATGGGAGCGGTATACAAGGCGGCCATGCCGGTGACGGGCCGAATCGTTGCGCTCAAGGTGCTGCGTCCGGCGGAGATCCTGGAGGACCTGGTCGGCGCGGAGCGGCTGCGGGAGATGTTTCTGGCCGAGGCGGCGACCATGGCGTCGATCTCGCACGCGAACATCGCGCAGGTGCTGGACGTGCACGGCGGGTCGGACGGGGTGCGCCCCCATTTCACCATGGAGTATTTCTGCGGCAACCTGGGCGTGCTCATGGGCGAGGCGTACGAGGTGGAGCGGCCGTCGCGGCGGCTGGGCGTGGAGGCCTCGCTGGGGCTGGCGCGCGAGATGCTGGCCGGGCTGGACCGGCTCCATTACGAGGGCATCGTGCACCGCGACGTCAAGCCGTTCAACGTCATGCTGGCCGAGGACGAGGGCGGGGCCGGGCACGTCAAGCTCATCGACTTCGGCCTGAGCAAGCTGCGCGGCGAGCGCACGCCGGGGCCCAAGGGCATGGTGGTGGGCTCGCCCTATTACACCGCGCCGGAGCAGGAGGCGGACCCGGAGAGCGCCACCCCGGCCTCGGACTGCTTTTCCGTGGGCGTGACCCTCTACCGGATGCTGACCGGGCTGCTCCCGGCCGAGAACCCCGCCAGGCGGCGGCCGGTCCGCGAGATCCACGCGGGCCTGGACTGCGCCTGGGACGATTTTTTCGTGCGCGCCCTGGCCCGGGACCCGGCCGAACGGTTCGGCGACGCCGTGGAGATGGCGGCGGCCCTGGACGGGCTGGAGGCGGCCTGGCGCGAGCGCAGGGAGGCCGTATGCTCGGCGGCGGGGCTGCTGGACGGGGGCGCGCCCGGCGAGGTCCGCGCCTTGCGGTCCGCGCCGCTCAAGGTGGCGGCGGACCGGGGGCGGGAGGTCTTCGGCCTGGACGAGCTGTGGCGGCCCATCCGCCCGGCGCGCGGCGATTTTTCCGACAACGGCGACGGCACGGTGACCGACCGGGCCACGGGGCTGACCTGGGAGCGGTACGGATCGCGCTATCCGTTGAGCTTTGAGCGGGCGCAGTCCCACGTGGACCGGCTGAACCGGGGCGGATACGGCGGCCGGACGGGCTGGCGGCTGCCCACGGTGGACGAGCTGGCCAGCCTGTTCACCGGGGCGGCCGAGCCCGGCGGGTTCTGCCAGCAGCCCGCCTTCGACCCGCGCAAGGCCCGGCTGTGGAGCGCGGACACCAAGGCCTTCACCGCCGCCTGGTATGCGGACGCGGAGCTGGGGTTCGTGGCCTGGCAGGACCGGACCTGCCGGTTCTTCGCCCGCGCGGTGACCGGGGCGTAGGGCTCGGGGGGACGTTTTCCCCGTCACGGGGCGCAAAAAAAGCGGCGGGCCGGAGCCCGCCGCCTGGCGTCGTGAAAGGCGGCGCCGCTAGAAGTCGGCGACCGAGTTGCCGAAGCCCTCGGCTCTGGTGCCGCCGCCCGAGGAATAGCCCTGCGCCTTGAGCTGTTCCTCCTGGGCCTTCATGAGCTGTTCCTCAAGCTGCATCAGCTCGGCCTGCTTGGCCTGGATCTGCTGGAGCTTTTCCTTTTCCGGCATCTCCTCGTCCTGTTGCAGTTCCTTGATGTCCTTTTCGATGTTGTCGATCTGCTTCTGCAACTGCTCGATGCGCTGCTCCACGTCGGAGTCGGCCTCGGTGTCGCTCTCCTCGTTCTTGGCCGCGGCCGAGAGGGCGCGAGCTTCGATGGAGATGGACACGGTGTCCCCCCGGTCCTGGGTCTGTTCCGGAATCTTGGCCTCCTGGGCCTGTTCCTCGGGCGTCTGCTCCACGGACGGAGCGGCCTTGATGTTCATGGACTCGGAAAAAAGCGTGGTATGGGCAAGCCCGGTTTCGATGGCCATGTTCGAGCCTCCTGGTTTTGGACGGAACCGCCTTCTTTCCTATCGGCCAATGCCGGCGGAACTTTAGACCATATGAATGTTGCGCCCCCGGTCCAAAAAAAGGTATCCTTTCCGGTACTGAGCCACCAACGCAACCGAGGCATCCATGAGCGTCATCAATCTGGAATACCTGTTCAAGCCGAGGTCGGTCGCGGTCATCGGGGCGACCAACGACCCCCGCAACGCGGGCAACATCGTCATGCGCAACCTGATGGCGGGCGGGTTCCTCGGCCCGGTCATGCCGGTTTCCGACACGGCCGAGGCCATCGCGGGCGTGCTGACCCATCCCTCGGTCAAGCACCTGCCCAAGACCCCGGACCTGGCCATCGTCTGCTCCCCGCTGGACGAGGTGCCGGAGATCATCCACTCGCTCAAGGAGCGGGGCACGCGCGGCGCGGTGCTCATGGGCTCGGGCCTGGCGGCCATGACCACCGAGGAGCGCACCGACGTGGTGTCGACCATCCTGCGCGTGGCCAACCCGCCGGATTTCCGGATCATCGGGCCCAAATCCCTGGGATTCATGGTCCCCTCCCTGAACCTCAACGCCTCCCTGGCCCACACCGAGGCCGCGCCGGGCAAGGTGGCCTTCATCTCCCAGTCCGACTCGCTGCTGGCCACGGTGCTCGACTGGGCCAAGGCCAAGGGCGTGGGCTTCTCCCACCTGGTGGCGCTGGGCAGCCGCATCGACGTCTCCTTCGCCGACATCCTGGACTACCTGGGGTCCGACCCCCTGACGCGCTCGATCATGCTCTACGTGGAGTCCATCAAGGACGCGCGCGAGTTCATGTCCGCCGCGCGCGCGGCCTCGCGCAACAAGCCGGTGCTGGTCATCCGCCCCGGCCAGGCGCTGGACACCGTGGTGGGCGACCTCAAGCTGCGGGAGACGGGCGACCACCGGCTGGTGGACGCCATCTACGACGTGGCCTTCCGCCGCGCGGGCATGTTGCGCGTGGAGAACATCGACGGCCTGTTCGACGCGGCCCAGACCCTGGGCACGCCCAAGAGCGTGTTCGGCAAGAAGCTGGCCATCCTGACCAACGGAACCAGCGCGGGCATCCTGGCGGCCGACCGGCTGCTGGCGGGCGGCGGCGAGCTGGCCCGGCTGGACGAGGAGACCGTCGCGGCCATCGACGCGTTGATCGGGCGTGAGAACTGGTCGCGCACCAACCCGGCGGACATCCCCTTCGACGCGGACGGCAAGGCCTATTCCGAGGCCCTCAAGCTCCTCATCAAGGACAAGAATTCCAACGGCATCCTGGTCATGCACGTGCCCTGGAAGGCCCAGCCCGACGTGGAGGTGGCCCAGGCCCTGTGCGACTCGGTCAAGCGGGTCCGGCGCATGGTGCTGACGGCCTGGCTCGGCTCCGGCGCGGCCGAGGAGTCGCGCGAGGTCTTCCGCAAGGCGGACATCCCGACCTACGACACCCCCACCCACGCGGTGCGCGCCTTCCTCTACATGGCCGAGTACCTCCAGAACCAGGAGATGCTCATCGAGACACCGGACTCCCTGCCCACCGACTTCTTTCCGGACACCGACCGGGCCCGCGAGATCGTGCGCGCGGCCCTGGCCGAGGGGCGCGACGCCCTGACCGAGCCCGAGGCCAAGGACATCCTGGCCGCCTACGGCATCCCGGTGGTGGAGACGCGCATCGCGGTCTCGGCCAAGGAGGCGGTCATCGCGGCCGACGCCCTGGGCTATCCCGTGGCCGTCAAGGTCCGCAGCCCGCAGATTCCCCAGCCCTACGACGTGGGCGGCGTGCTCCTGGACCTGGAGACGCCGGAGCGCGTCTGGGAGGGCGCGGCCTCCATCCTGGCCCGCTGCGTGCGCGAGCGGCCGGACGCCTACATCGAGGGCTTCACGGTCCAGAAGATGGGCCGGCGGCCCGGCGCGCATGAGCTGTTCATCTCGGCCAAGGTGGACCCGGTCTTCGGCCCGGTCCTCTCCTTCGGCCACGGCGGCATGGCCAGGGAGATGATCCAGGACCGCGCCTTCACCCTGCCGCCCCTGTCCATGACCCTCGCCAGGGAGATGGTCTCGCGCACGCGCATCTTCACGCTGCTCGGGGGCACGCCGTCCCACCTGCCCGCCGACGTGGACGACATCTGCCTGACCGTGATCCAGATCTCCCAGCTCATCGTGGACGTGCCGCAGATCATCTCCATCGACATCAACCCGCTCTATGCGGACAGCGAGGGCGTCCTGGCCCTGGGCGGCAAGATATCCATCGCCCCCTTCGAGGGCGAGGGCGAGAAGCGGCTGGCCATCCGGCCCTATCCGCGCGAGCTGGAGGAGTGCGTGACCCTGCGCTCCGGCCGCCACGTCACGCTGCGGCCCATCCGGCCCGAGGACGAGCAGACCCACCGCGCCTTCCTGGCCAACCTCTCGGACGATGACCTGCGCCTGCGATTCTTCGGCGTGGTCCAGCGCGAGTTCGACCACAAGGACATCGCCCGCTTCACCCAGATCGACTACGACCGCGAGATGGCCTTCATCGCCACGGCCCCGGACGCCGCGGGCGAGCCCGAGACCCTGGGAGTGATGCGCACCAACACCAGGCCTGACAACTCCGAGGCGGAGTTCGCCATCGTGGTCCGCTCGGACATGAAGGGCGAGGGGCTCGGCTCCCAGCTCTTCCAGAAGGGCATCCGCTACACCAAGGACCGGGGCACGGCCCGGCTCGTTGGCCAGACCATGCTGGAGAACAAGGCCATGCAGGGGCTCTCGCGCAAGTTCGGCTTCGCCATCGCGCCCGATCCCCACGACGAGGACCTGGTGGAGATGGTGCTCGACATGGCGCGGTACGGGGAAAAGGCGTGACCGGCGGCGCGGGCGGCCCCGGCGGACAGCGCACCGGCCGGGCGGCCGCCCTGGTCCTGTTCCTGGCCTACCTGCCATATTACCTGAACGATTTCGTGAACATGACGGTCACGGACTACGTGGCCTGGGTCTGGCTGGACTACGCCCAGCGCTCCCTGGCCGTGGCCGTGGTTCTCTACGCCCTGTGGCGGGGGTTCATCAGCCGGGCCGACGCCGGGCTGGTCCGGGTGCCGGTCGGCCCCTTCCTGGCCTGGACCGTGGGCACCGCCGGGGCGGCCATGGCCTATCTCTGCCTGTCGGAGTTCGTCCTGGCCCCGTACTTTCCCAAGGGCTCCCTGGGCTCGGCGCCCTTTGACCCGGACTCGCCGCTCTTCCGCTTCGACCTCTGGTTCGGCCTGGCCCTGGTGGGGTTCAGCGAGGAGCTGGTCTGCCGGGGGCTGGCCCTGACCGTGCTGCGCAGGCGCTTCTCCCTGCCCGTGGCCGCAGTGCTCTCGGGCGTGCTCTTCTCGCTCATGCACTGGTCGCTGTCGGCCCACACCCTGGCGGACGCCTTCGTCTACGGGATGATCTTCGTCCCGGCCGTGCTGGCCACCGGGTCCATCTGGCCCACCACCGTGGTCCATTTCCTGGTCAATTTCGTGCTCTACCAGATGTAGGGGAGGGCGGCGGCAAGCCTCGTTGCGGCGCCCGCGCGGGGGGCGGCTCAGTCGTCGTCAAAGGCCAGGCGGCGGATGATGACGTTGGAGACGAGCATTCCGTCCTTGGTCAGGCGCAGGTGGCCGTGGCTGATGCGGATGAGGTGCTTCTGGTGCAGGGCGGCGATGAGCTTCTCCTGCCGCTTGACGAGGTCGTAGCCCGCCTTTTCCCGGAACAGCTTGAGGTCCAGCCCCTTGGCGGTCCTGAGCGAGAGCATGACCATCTCGCGGAGCAGGTCCTGGTCGGTCAGCTCCTCGTGGTCCTGGCCCACCAGGCCGCCGCGCACGTAGGCGTCGTACTCGTCCATGTAGCGCGGGTTGGAGAACCGCCGCCTCCCGATGGTGGACACGGCCGAGGGCCCGAGCCCCAGGTAGTCCGACCCGGTCCAGTAGCCGGAGTTGTGCTCGGAGACGAAGCCCATGCGCGCGAAGTTCGAGACCTCGTAGTGCATGTAGCCCATGGATTCCAGGAACTCCGAGCCGTAGATGAACATGCGCCCCTGCTCCTGCTCCGAGGGGAGCTTGAAGTCCCCGCCCTCGCCGACCATCCTGGCCATGGCCGTGCCGTCCTCCACGGTCAGGTTGTAGGCGGAGAGGTGCTCGGGCCGCAGGTTGGCGGCCGCCTTGAGCTGCTCGATCCAGGTGTTGACCCGCTGGCCGGGCAGCCCCCAGATCAGGTCCAGGCCGATGTTGGCGAAGCCCGCCTGGCGCGCGGCCTGGAAGGACGCGGCCGCCATGGCCGCCGAGTGCGGGCGGCCGAGCATGTGCAGGTCCAGGTCGTTGAAGCTCTGGACGCCCAGCGAGAGGCGGTTGAAGCCCATGGAGAGCAGGGCGCGGAAATAGCTGACGTCATGGGCCGAGTCCGGGTTGGCCTCCAGGGTGGCCTCCAGGCCGGGGACCGGGTTGAAGGCCTTGCGGATGGCCTTCATGATCTGGTCCAGTTGGGTCAGCGGGATGAGGCTCGGGGTGCCGCCGCCGAAATAGACGGTCCGGAGGGGCGGGTTCTTGAGCCGGCGGCCCCACAGGTCGATCTCCTGGAGCAGGAGCTTGTGGTACCAGGCGAAGGTGACCTGGTTGAAGGCCTGGGAGTGGAAAGTGCAGTAGTGGCAGCGGGAGCGGCAGAACGGGACGTGGACGTACAGGAGCAGCCCCTTGGCGCGCGGCGCGGCCGGGAGCTTGGCCGCCCCGGCGGCCGTGGCCGGGAAGGCCGCCTTGACCGGTGCGTCTTCGCCGTAGATGCGCGCCATGGTCAGTCCGTGATCCGCTTGTGCCGGTGCAGGACCAGCGCGCCCCAGGTCAGGTAGGCCCCGGCCAGGACCAGCGGGGGCAGCAGCCAGAAGGGCAGCGGGCTCCCGCGCAGCAGGCCGGTGAGCCCGTCGTAGAGCATGTTCGAGCCCTCGACGAGCAGCAGGACCACCGAGGTCCAGGTGGCCAGTCCCCAGTCCTGGCGGGTCAGCCAGGCCAGCACCGCGAAGACCGCCAGCGAGCCGAAGGCCAGGGGCCAGTCCGGCGCGCCCCGCAGGGCGTCGGCCGCGCCGTTGAGCATCGGCGAGAGGACAAAGGCGGCCAGGATGGCGTCGCGCCGCAGGATCGGGCCCAGGAAACGCATCATGACCGGGTCCCCAACTCGCGATGGTAGCGTTCGTTTTCGCTGTACAGGCAGCCGCAGTATTGCTGGCGGTAGACGCCCCACTCCCTGGAGAGGTCGATGCCCTCCTGCCAGCCCTCGCGGAAGTCGTGGTAGTAAAAGCGCGTCTTGGGCGTCTCCAGGTCCCGGCACAGCCCGGCGATGACGTCGTGCTTCTGGTACTTGGAATAGAGCAGGGTGGTGGTGAAGTAGTCGAACCCGCCGTTTTTGGCGATGGACGCCGTGCGCTCCAGGCGCAGGGCGTAGCAGTGGAAGCAGCGGTTGTTCTCGCGGTGGGCCACGGCGCGGAACCAGGCCTGGGGCTCGTACTCGTCGTCCTTGACGATGACCTTGATCCCCAGGCGGTCGGCCACCTCCAGGCAGCCGTCGCGCCGCTTCACGTATTCGGTCAGGGGGTGGATGTTCGGGTTGCAGTACAGCCCGGTGACCTCGCACCCCCTGTCCTGAAGCGTTTTGATCGTGGTGATGGAGCACGGCCCGCAGCAGATGTGAAGCAGCACCCGTTCCATGGCTCCCCTCCCGGCGCGGCCGGTCCTAGTCCTCGTACTCGTAGTCGATGTCGATGTGGACCTTGCGGTTGCAGGCCCTTTCCAGGTCCGCAATGACGCTGCGCTTGTGGTTGAGCAGGTAGATGGCCAGCTCCTCCTCGCAGGTGAAGTCGAAAATCTCCGGGCCGGGGCGGCGGATCTCGCGGTGGATGTCCTTGAGGGCCTGGAGGGCCTGCCACTCCATGTTGCGCCGGATGCCGGTGCCCTTGCAGCACGGGCAGGGCTCGGTGGAGATGGCGATGGCCGAGGACCCCAGGCGCTGGCGGACCAGCTCCATGAGCCCGAAAGAGGAGATGCGGCTGACGTCCGTGCGCGCGCGGTCGTTCTTCATCTCGCCGCGCATGACCTTCTCCACCTCGCGGCAGTCCTTGGGGTTCTTCATCTCGATGAAGTCGATGACCACCTGGCCGCCGATGTCGCGCAGCCGGAGCTGGCGGGCGATCTCTCTCGCGGCCTCCATGTTGGTCTTGAGCGACATCTTCTGGAAATTGCGCTCGCCGCCGATCTTGCCGGAGTTGATGTCCACGGCGGTCAGGGCCTCGGTGGCGTCGAAGACCAGGCGGCCGCCCGAGGGCATGGTCACCTCGCGGGAGTAGATCTCCTGCACCTGCTTGACCAGGTTGAACCGCTCCAGGAGCGAGAGGTCGCTGTCCTCGTGCAGCTTGACCAGGCTGTTCTTGCGCGGGAAGGCCAGCTTCACGAAGTCCTCGATCTGGTCGAAGGTCTCCTTGTCGTCCACCCAGACCTCGGTGACGTCGCTGGTCAGGTAGTCGCGCACGGCCCGTGCGGCCAGGCCCAGTTCGTGGTAGACCATGGACGGGGCCTTTTTCTGCTGGGCATTGGCGCGGATGTCCGTCCACAGCCGGTTCAGGTACTTGAAGTCGCGCTCCAGGGCGGCCTTGGACTGGCCCACGGCGGCGGTGCGGGCGATGAGCCCCACGCCCTCGGTGGTCTCAAAGGCCTCCAGGACCTTCTTGAGCCGCTCCCTCTCCTTCTCGTTCTCGATCTTGCGCGAGACGCCCATCTGGGAGCGGCCCACGGTGTAGACGAAGCCCCGGCCGGGCAGGGAGAGGTAGGTGGTCAGGAACGCGCCTTTCTTGCCCGTGGGCTCCTTGACCACCTGGACCAGGATCTCCTGGCCGGGCTTGAGCACCTTCTGCATGAGCGGGAAGCGCTGGCCCTTCTTGGTGTCGGGATCGTTGACGTAGTATTCCGGGTGGACCTCGTCGATCTGGAGGAACCCGTTGCGCTCCGCGCCGTAGTTGATGAACGCGGCCTGGAGCCCGTTGTCGATGTTGTGGATGTAGCCCTTGTAGATGTTGCCCTTGGTCTTGGCCTGGTGGACCATTTCAACGTAGTATTCGTTGACTTTGCCCTCTTCGGCGATGACGACCTCAACCTGCTCTCCGGGCAATACGGAGATGAACATTTTCTGCCGCCGTTTCCGGGCGGCGGCCGCTGTCTCGTTGGTCATGATGAACCTCGTGTGAAAAGTGTTGCTCCATGGCGCGCCGCTATTCCAGCCCGTGCCCCGTGCCGTGGTAGAAGGTCCCGTCCCGGTCCTCCCGGGGGGTGATGGCGCCCTGTTTCACCAGGGCTTCCACGGCCTGCCGAACCCGCTTGGGGTCCGCGTTCAGGGCCACGGCCAACTGGGCCGTTGTCTGCGGCCTGCGGGCGAGGGATGCCGCCACCTGGTCCGTCAGCCGGTCCAGTGGCGCGTCCTCGCGCTTCGCAGGGCTCGCCGGGCGGGGAGATGTCTCGCCCGATGCCAGCCTGGCGCGCCAGCGGTCCAGGGTCTCCCCGTCCGCGGGGAGCGTCCCTCTCACCGTGCCGGGCCGCGTGGTGGTCACCACGTCCACCCGGTCGGGGTTGAGCCGCTTGCAAAATTCCGTCAGCCGGTCCAGGTTGTCGTCGGAGTCGTTGATGCCCCGGACCAGCAAAATCTCCAAAAATATCTTCCCCCTGAATTCCCTGCGAAAGGCCATGAGCCCCTCGGCCACCGCCGCTGCGGTGAGGCCTTTCACGGGGCGGTTCACGGCCAGGAACTCCGCTTCCACCAGGGAATCCATGCTCGGCAGGACCACGTCCGCCTTCGCCAGTTCCGCCCTCGCCTGGGGGTCGGTCATCAGGGTGGCGTTGGTCAGCACGGCCACGGGCGTGTCCTTGAACAGCGCCCGCGCTCCGTCGATGATCGCCCCCATGTCCGAGTTCAGGCAGGGTTCGCCCAGGCCGCCCAGCGTCACGATGTCGGGCGGGGTGTGGTCCTCCGCCTTCCAGGCCGCGAGCTCGTCCAGAACGGCCCCGGCCGGGACGTAGGGCGCCCGGTCGAGGGTCCGCCTGCGCGTGGCCCCGACCTCGCAGTACACGCAGTCCATGGAACAGATGCGGTCCCCCAGCAGGTCCAGCCCGAGGGACCGGCCCAGCCGCCCGCTCAATACGGGCCCGAAGACGTACTTGTATGCCATGGCGTATCCTGCTCCCGTCCGCCTGTCCGGCGTTTCGCGGAACTATCTGAGGTTATTAAGGACCGGGGAACGGATGTCAAGGACGGTGGGGTCGATTTACAGGGAATCTGCGCAATTGGCAACCCGGGCGCGGAAGGGCCCGGCCCGGTCCGCTAGGCCTGGTTCCCCTGGGCGGTGGACACGGTGCGGCCCTTGCCGGTGGCGCCCTCCTCCAGGTAGCGGGGGTCGAGGAAGCGTTGCAGGGCCTCCTCCAGCAGGGGGAGGGCCACGGTGGTGTCCAGGCAGGGGCCGTGGGGCCGTTCGTTGAGCACGCCGAACACCGGCAGCGGGTAGGTGTCCTGGATGCCGCTGGAGAGATCGCGGTAGCAGGCCACGGCGATGATCATCCTGGGCCGCAACTGGACCACGATGCGCCGGGCCACGGTGCCGCCGGTGGCGATGGCCAGGTTGACCCCGTACTTGTCGTGCAGGTCCAGGAGCCCGGCGATGGGGCACATGCCGCAGCGCTTGCAGTTGTTGATGTCGTAGGTCAGCCGCCGGTCGCACTTGGAATTCTGGAGGCAGTGCGGCATGAGCAGGAGGATTTCCTCGGGCTTGTAGCGTCCGGCCTCGGCCCGGACCAGCTCGTTGTTCACGCTGACGAACGAGAGCATGATGGATTCTTTTTCGATGCCCAGCGCCCGGCCGAGCAGGATCATGAGGGGCAGGAAGAGCTTGACGGTCAGTCCCCGGAACCGGCGCGCGCCGGGCAGGGGCTTGCGCGTGACGATGTTCAGGAACAGCCCCCAGTAGGCCACGCTGACCGTTCCGATGAGCAGCAGGACCACGACGCCGAACGCCCAGGCGGCCAGGGGATGGTTCTCCAGCCCGATGTAGGGCACGTACCACAGGGCGGCCAGGAAAAGGCAGATGGCCAGGCAGGAGCCGCTGATGAGGCCTATGAAGAGGCGCTTGCGCGCGCGTCGGATGCTTTTGTTCTGGTTCATGCCTTGTCGATGGCGGCCAGGGCGGACCGGGCCACGTTTTCGCCGGTGAGGTCGCGCTGGAAGAGCACGGTGCAGCCGGTGTCGTCGGCGGGTTGCCATTTGACGAAATTCGCGTCGTCGTCGCGGTAGACCACCAGGCGGTCCACGCCCCAGGCGCAGGCCAGGTGGGCCGGGCCCGAGTCGTTGCCGATGAAGTACCGGGCCGAGCGGACCAGGTGCGAAGTGGTGGCCATGTCGCCCGTATAATACCGCACCCTGCCGCCGGAGGGAATGGCCTTTTCCACGGCCTCGCGCTCGCCGGGCATGCAGATGACGAAGACGGGCAGGGCGGCCGAGAGGGCGCGCACGGCCTCGGCGTAGGCGGGCAGGCTCCAGCCGATGCCGCCCTGGGAGTCGCCGGTGGGGTGCAGGACCAGATACTCGCCGGGCGCGACGCCGGATGCGGCCAGCAGGTCGGCCACGGCGCGCTCGGCGGCCGGGTCGGGGTAGAGGCGGGGGCGGTCCAGGGCCACGGGGCGGCGGAATACGGCCTCCAGGAGCAGGGCCCGGCTGCGCAGCCGGTGCACGGTCATGTCCTCGTCCACCTTGACGTGCAGGTGCTGGAGCGAGCCCCTGAGCCGGAAGCCCGCGCGCAGCTTCACCCCGGCCAGGCGGGCCAGGAGCTCGTTGCGCACGCCCCGGCGCAGATGCAGGGAGACGTCGTGGCGCTCGCGCCGCAGCGCCAGGACCAGGCGGAGCTGGTCGCCCAGCGAGTCCTTCTTCTTGTTGAAGACGTGGAAGGCGTCCACGTTCGGGTCCGCGCCCACCAGGCTGCGCCCGACGCGGTCCACGACCATGCCGACGAAACAGCCGGGAAACTCGCCTTTGAGCCACGCGGCCACGGGCATGTTGAACAGCGTGTTGCCGATCATGCCGTTGTTGAAGATGAGAAATCGCCGGGGCTCTGTGGTCATCGTCTGGCTCCATTTCGCCGCCCGTTGCGGACAGGGCGTTGAGTAGCACGCGGGGCGAGGGTCAGGCAATGGCGGATGTCCCTATGCGGGTATGGCAATGAATCCGTCATGCTGGTATAACCCGAGCCATAGTGCATCGGCCGGGCCGCACCCGCGGCCCGCTCAACCGTCAACTCACACTCGCACAAGGAGGCGCACATGCCCCGGCAATCCGCCGACCAACTGTTCGACCGCTTGCTTGCCGACGCCGACTTCGCCAGAACCGTGGCCGAGGCCCAGGACAATCCCGCCCTCCAGGACGCGTTGAAGCGGGAGTACAACCTGACCGAGAGATCCCTTTCCGAGGCCGCGCTGCGCAAATTTCCGCTGCCCGACGACATGCTGGACGAACTCAGCGGCGGCCTGCTCTCCGAACTCACCTTCAAGGCGATCGCCGGCAAGGCCATTTACGGCGCTCTCACCGGCGGGGCGGCGGGCGTCATAGCGGGCGGGCCCAAGGGCGCGGTCGTGGGAATCGCCGTGGGCGCGGTCGCCGGAGCGGGCGGCAAGGTTCTGGAGGAGGCCATCGACTCCCTCGTCAACTGGAAGTGGTAACCGCGCGCCGACAGTGAAAAAAAGCGGCCCGGACCATCCGGTCCGGGCCGTTTCCCTTGCCCCATGCGGGGAAATCCTATTTGCATTCCTTCAGGTAGCCGCAGGTGAACGCCGTGGCGTCCATCGCCTTCTTGCCCTGGGGCTTGACCTCCGGGGTCAGGTAGACGCCGTCCGCCGCGGTGATGGCCAGCCTGCCGTCCCTCTCGCCCAGGATGGTGCCGGGCGCGACCTTGGGGGCCGCCTCCGGGCTCACCTCGCCCGGCGCCACGTTCAGCCGGATGACCTTGCCGTCCGCGTTGGTCCAGTCGAAGAACGCGCCGGGCCAGGGATACATGGCCCGCACCTGGTTGTGGATGGCCTGGGAGGAGCGGTTCCAGTCGATCTCGCCCTCCTGCTTCTCCAGCTTTTTCGCATAGGTGGCCAGGGCGTCGTCCTGTTCCAGCAATTCGTAGGCCCCGGTCTGCAACCGGGCCAGGGCCTCGCAGATGCAGATGCCGCCCAGCTTGGCCAGCTCGTCGTGGATGGTGCCCGCGTGGTCGTTGTGGCCGATCCTGAGCGCCCGCTGCACCATCACCGGGCCGGTGTCCAGCCCGGCCTCCATCTTCATGATCGAAATGCCCGTGACCACGTCGCCGTTCTCGATGGACCGCTGGATGGGCGCGGCCCCGCGATAGCGCGGCAGGAGCGAGGCGTGGATGTTCAGCGGCATCAGGCTCGGCACGTCCAGCGCCGCCTGGGGCAGGATCAGCCCATAGGCCGCCACCACCAGAACCTCCGGCCTGAGCGCGGCCAGCTCGGCCACCGTGGCCGGGTCCTTGAAATTCACCGGCTGGAAAACGGGCAACCCGTGCTCCAGCGCCACCGCCTTGACCGGCGACGGCCTGCACTGCCGCCCGCGCCCGCACGGCCGGTCGGGCTGGGTGTACACCCCGACAACCTCCGCGCCCTCGAAATTGAGCAGCAGCCCGAGCGCCTCGGCCGCGAAATCCGGCGTGCCCATAAACACGACCCGGAGCGGCTTGAGCTCCACCGCGCCCCACTCCTCCTTGGACGAAACGCCGGAAGCCGCTATTTCTTCCATCGTTCGGCCCTCTTCCGGTACATGGCCTTCTTGAGCCGCCCCAGCCGGTCCGCCAGGGTCATGCCGTCCAGGTGGTCGATCTCGTGCTGGAGCACGATGGCCAGGAAATCGTCGGTGTCGATGACCACCTCGCGGCCCTCGCGGTCCAGCGCCGTGACCTTGACCCGCTTGTTGCGCTTCACCTTCACCGACAGCTCGGGACAGCTCAGGCAACCTTCCTCGCTGTCCACCTCCTCGTCGCCGCGCTCCACGATCTCGGGATTGATGAGCACGCGCAGGTCGCCGCGAACCTTGGGGCCCGTCGGGTCCACGCAGATCAGCCGGAGCGACTCGCCCACTTGCGGCGCGGCCAGGCCGACCCCGTCGCTTTCGTACATCGTCTCGACCATGTCCGCGATGAGCTTGTCCAGCTCGGGCGTCAACTCGCCCACATGCGCGGCCTTGGCCGACAAGACCTCTTCAGGCCAGGTGCATACTTCCATTTTCATGTTCGCCTCCGGCGGCCGGGGGAAGGGGAAGAGGGGAACCTTTTGGAAAAGGTCCCCCTCTTCCCCTTCCCCCG
>NZ_JAQUWN010000128.1 GCF_028692895.1 Pseudodesulfovibrio sp. | reverse complement strand
TAGAAAGGGGTTGTGCGATCACAACCCCTTTTCTTTTTCCCCGGCATGTCCATATTATGACAATGCGGACATAATGTGCCGGCGATGGGACGGCAGCTCCCGCCTCCGACCCGTGTGGCCCGCGGCATCCGCCAACCCACAACCCAAAGGAGTCTTCCCATGAAACTGAGCGCGCGCAATCTGCTCCCCGGCAAGGTCAAGGAACTCACCGTCGGCATGGTCAATGCCGAGGTGGTCATCGAGATCGCCCCCGGCGTGGAGGTCGTCTCCGTCATCACCAAGAATTCCGTGGAACGCATGAACATCAGGGTCGGCGACCAGGTCGAGGCCATGATCAAGGCCACCAGCGTCATGGTGGCCAAGGACTGATCCGCCCCACGAAGAAGGAAAAGGCGGACGCCCCGAGGGGCATCCGCCTTTTTTCATGCCCTGCGCGGGGGCCTAACCCTCGACCAGGTAGGCCTTGTTGATGACCACCGGGGTGAGGGGAACATCGTCATGGAAGCCATGGCGGCCGGTGTCCACGCCCTTGATGGCCTCAATCACGTCGGTGCCGTCCACGACCTTGCCGAAGACAGCATAGCCCCAGCCCTGCGGGGTCTTGGAGCTGAAGTCGAGGAAGGAGTTGTCCTTGACGTTGATGAAGAACTGGGAAGAAGCGGAATGGGGGTCCATGGTCCGGGCCATGGACAGGGTATAGCACTTGTTCTTCAGGCCGTTGTCCGCCTCGTTCTCGATGGGGGCGCGGGTGGCCTTTTCCTTCATGTCCTTGTCCATGCCGCCGCCCTGGATCATGAAGCCGTTGATGACGCGGTGGAAGATCAGGCCGTCGTAGAAGCCGTCCTCCACGTACTGCTGGAAGTTGGCCGCGGTCTTGGGCGCTTTCTCGAAGTCGAGTTCGATGACGATGTCGCCCATGCTGGTTTCCATTTTAATCATGCTCTGCTCCTTTTGGCCGGTTTCCCGGCGTTGTGTGTCGATTGTACGGCTCCCGCGCGGCGGGAGCGGCGAGTCTAGGGCGCGGCCGGGTCCGGCGGTGGAACGGCCACGGTATCCACCTCGCCGCGCACTGCCGGGGTCGCGTTGTCCTGCGCCGGGGCCACGGACGGCGATGCACCCTCCGGGGCCGCCTCCGGGGAGACGGCATCGCCCGAAGCGGGCGTCTCCCGGCCGAGCACGGCCAGGGGGTTCTCCTCCGGCGCACGCTCCTCTTCCTTGGTCACGGACAGGGGGGAGCCGAGCTTGAGGATGTTCTTCTCAACCACCAGCTTGGCCAGGGGCTCGGCAATGGCCGTCTGCCGGGCCGCATAGGGGTTGTCCGGCTCGAAATGCACCGGCGCGGGCCGGTCCAGGAAACCCGTGGCCAGATAGGCCAGGGCCAGCCCGGCGACGACCGGCTTGCCCAGCCGGGTCAAGGTCGCGATGCGCCCCTTGCCCACGCGCTATCCCCTGAGCGCCTGGACGATGGTCTCCTGCGCCTCGGCCGCGAGGTACGGATGCATGGGCAGGCTGAAGATGCGCTCGCCCACGCCCTCGCAGACCGGGAAGTCGCCCTTCCCGTAGCCCAGGTGGGCGAAGGCCTGCTGCAGGTGCAGCGGCTTGGGATAGTAGATGGCCGAGGGAATGGACGCCGCCTTGAGCCGATCCATGAGCTCGGCGCGGTGCGCCGCGTCGCGGGCCAGGATGGAATACTGGGCCCAGACCGAGGTGTTGCCCTCCCGCACGGTGGGCGCGGTGACGCCCTCCACATCGGCCAGGAGCGCGGCGTAGCGGTCCGCCACTTCCTGCCGCTTGCCGACTTCCTCGGCGAATATCTCGAACTTGGCCAGGAGCACGGCGGCCTGGATGGAGTCCAACCGGCCGTTGATGCCCAGGCGGACGTTGTCGTAGCGGTCGTCGCCCATGCCATGGACCCGGATGGAGACCAGGAGCTTCCGCAGCTCGTCGTTGTGGGTGAAGACCATGCCGCCGTCGCCGTAGCAGCCCAGGGGCTTGGCCGGGAAGAAGGAGGTGCAGGCCATGTCGCCCAGCGAGCAGACCGACTTGCCCTTGCAGGTGGCGCCGAAGGACTGGGCCGCGTCCACGATGAGGAACAGGCCGTTGTTGTGGGCCAGGGGCTCAATGCGGTCGTAGTCGGCGGGCTGGCCGAAGAGGTCCACGGCGATGACGCCCTTGGGGGTCAGGTCGGGCCGGGTATCGTGCACCGCGTCGATGCGCCGCCGCAGGTCGTCGGGATCGATATTAAAGGTCACGGGGTCCACGTCCACGAAGATCGGGGTGGCCCCGAGCAGGGCCACGGACTCCGCCGTGGCCATGAAGGTGAAGGGCGTGGTGAACACGGCGTCGCCCGGGCCAACTTCCAAGGCCATGAGCGCCATTATCAGGGCGTCCGTGCCCGAGGCGCAGCCGATGCCGTGGCGCACCCCGCAGTAGTTGGAGAGCCGGTTTTCCAGCTCGGTGATCTCCGGGCCCATGACGTAGGCCCCGTGCTCCAGCACGCCGTCGATGCCGCGTTTGACCGCGTCCTCGATGCGCCGATACTGCGACTTGAGATCGATGAAGGGTATAGACATATGGTATCTCTCTTTATTCGTTGAGGTTTTGAACCACTTCGTAAATTCTGGCAAAGGGCAGCTTGTCAACCACCAGCTTGAAGTAGGGAGCGATCTCCGGATCGGCCGGGTCGCAGGTGAGCAGCCGGGCCATCAGGCTTCGGGCGGCGATCCGGTCCATGAGCACCGACTGGCCTGACATCTTGTTGACGACCAGGTGTTGCTGCGTGGGCAGGAGCTGGGGGGACACGGAGTTCATGAAATAGGTCTGGGACTGGGCCCCGTTCTGGTCCAGGACCGTGATGTCCTTGACCAGCCCGCCGCCGCCCTGCCGGCTCATGACCGCGCCGCGCTGGACGTTGATGCCCAGCTCGCCGGGGTTGTAGTTGTTCACCGAGGCCTGCTCGGTTACGCCGGACTCCAGGTTCCAGTTGCCGAAATAGGTGATCCACTTGGCGATGGTCAGGTTTTTCCAGGAAACCACAAGGTACTGGGGGGGCGAGACAGGGTAGTCGGTCCGCGCCAGCTCCTCGTCCAGCGCGGCGGAAAGCCCGTTGCGCGGGATAGCGTCCCAGACCTCGTTGGGCGCCAGGCCGAACGTGCGGTCATCGGACAGCGGATGCTGGGAGGCGAAACGCACCATCCCCGCAGCCCGGGCAGGAGAGTCCGAGGCCAGGACGAAGCCCACGGGGAAGACGTCGCTTCCCGCGTGCCGTCCGCCATCGACCACGGTCTTGAGCCCGGAATAATACTGGGTGGCGTAGCCCCAATCCCACCAGCTCCAGACCATGGAGTCGGCGGGGGCGACGCTTCCCAGCTCGATCAGCCCTTCCGCATAGGACCGCGACAAGACCGGAGTCAGCGGCAGGCGGGCGTAGGCGGCGTGGCAGTAGCCCAGCAGGGCCAGCCCAAGGGCCAGTTGCGCCCCGGCCGAGACGAGGGCCTTGCGCGGATATTCCCGCAGGACGGCCTTCGCCAGCCAGTGCAGGGCAACGCCCAGAAAAATCATGAACACGGCGCCGCCGAACATGGAAAAGCGGATGCCGAGCTTGACGCTGGCCAGGTGCAGGGCCGCAAGCGGCAGCAGCAGCACGGCCGAGGGGCGAAGCGCCATGACCGCCGCCCCGCAGGCCAGGGCCAGCCAGCCAAGCCAGCCGAAAAACGCCCCCCGGCTCAGGATCTCGCCCACCGGGACCAGTTTGGCCTCGATGATGCTCTGGACGATGCGAGGATAAATCGGCCCAATGGCGCCCGAGGCATCGGCCGGCGACGCCGTCGTCGGGTGGAAATAGAGAGCGAGTTTCTCGAAGGCCCCGGCAAGGGGGTCCTGCACCAGGTGAAGGCCGAAGACCAGCAGCGCGAACAGAGCGAACGCGAACCAGAAATTGTCCATCACCGCGGGCCGCATGCGCGGCCCGTTCGCGAACAGGCAGAGGATCAGAGTACCAGCCCCCCCCAACCCATCGACTCCCAATAGGTCGACGGGAAACCGCCAAACGGCAATTGAGTCAAGGGCACGATGAACAGGTGCCCATTGCCCTCTCCCGGAAAGGCCAAAAGCAGCATGGCG
>NZ_JAQUWN010000061.1 GCF_028692895.1 Pseudodesulfovibrio sp. | reverse complement strand
TCGCCGGTCTTGCGGTCCTTGGCCTCGACGATGCCGTTTTGCATCCCCTTGCCGCCCAGGACGAGCTGCATGGGGTAGCCGATCAGGTCCGCCTCCGCGAACTTGACGCCGGGGCGCTCCTTGCGGTCGTCGTAGGCCGCGTCCACGCCCTGGGCCTTGATGATCCCGTAGAGCTCCTCGGCCTTGGCGTCCACGGACTCGTCCTTGCCGCCGAGCGAGATCAGGCAGACCTCGAAGGGCGCGATGGAGGGCGGGAAGCAGCAGCCGTTCTCGTCGTTGTTCTGCTCGATGGCCGAGGCCACGATGCGCGACACGCCGATGCCGTAGCAGCCCATGACCATGGGCTGGGTCTTGCCGTTCTCGTCCAGGAAGGTGGCCTCCATCCTGGCCGAGTACTTGAGGCCGAGCTTGAAGACGTGGCCGACCTCGATGCCCTTGGTGAACTCGATGGGCGCGCCGCACTCCGGGCAGGCGTCGGCGGGCTCGATGACCCGCAGGTCCGCGAAGCCCTCGACCGCGCAGTCGCGGCCCAGGGAAAGGTGGGCGACGTGGGTGTCCGCCTTGTTGCCGCCCGCCACCCAGTCCGTGGCCAGGCGCAGCTCGTTGTCCGCGTAGACCGGAACGTCCCCGGCCAAACCGGCGGGTCCGGCGAAGCCCACGGGCGCGCCGGTCAGCCGCTTCACCGTGGCCTCGTCCGCGAACTCGATCTCGTTGCCGCCCAGCAGGTTGCGCAGCTTGACCTCGTTGAGCTCGCGATCGCCGCGCACCAGGGCGGCCACGGGCTTGTCGCCGTCCACCACCAGGAGCAGGGTCTTGATGAGCTTGTCCGGCGAGATGGAGAGGAAGCCGCAGACCTCGTCCACGGTGTGGGCGCCGGGAGTGTGGACCGGCTCCATGGCCGGGCAGTCGGCGTTCGTCATGTCCGCGCCCTCGGGGACGGCCACGCGGGCCTTCTCCAGGTTGGCCGCGAACTCGCAGGCGGTGCAGGAGGCGATGGTGTCCTCGCCGGTGTCGGCCAGGACCATGAATTCGTGGGAGAAGTCGCCGCCGATGGCCCCGGAGTCGGCCTGGACCGGCTTGAAGCGAAGGCCAATGCGCGAGAACGCCTTCTTGTACGCCTCGAACATGTTCCAGTAGGACTTCTCGGCCCCGTCCTCGTCCTTGTCGAAGGAGTAGGCGTCCTTCATGATGAACTCGCGGCCGCGCATCAGGCCGAAGCGGGGACGGATCTCGTCGCGGAACTTGGTCTGGACCTGGTAAAGGTTCAGGGGCAGTTGCTTGTAGGACTTGACCTCGCCGCGCACCAGGTCGGTCATGACCTCCTCGTGGGTGGGTCCGAGGCAGTAGTCGCGGTCGTGCCGGTCCTTGAAGCGGAGGAGCTCCTTGCCGTAGTAGTCCCAGCGGCCGGTCTCCTGCCAGAGGTCCGCGGGCTGGACCGTGGGCAGCAGGACCTCCAGGGCCCCTGCGCGGTCCATCTCCTCGCGCACGATGTTCGCCACCTTGTTGATGGAGCGCAGGCCGAGCGGCAGGTAGTTGTAGATGCCGCTGGTCAGCTTGCGGATCATGCCCGCGCGCATCAGCAGTTTGTGGGAGACCACCTCGGCGTCGGCCGGGCTCTCCTTGAGGGTGGGGATGTAATAGCGGGAAAGACGCATGTATCAACCTCTCCTTTCTTCGAGGAATTTCTCTATTTCCTTCATGAATTCCGGCAACAGGTTCTTGTCGCCGTGGACCTTGCGGACCACCTCGCCCTTGCGGAAGATGATGCCGAGGTCGCGGCCCCCGGCGATGCCGATGTCCGCCTCGCGCGCCTCGCCCGGTCCGTTGACCACGCAGCCCATGACGGCCACGGTGAAGACCTCCTCCACGCCCCGGAGCGCCTCCTCCACCTGCTCGGCCAGGCGGATCAGGTTGATCTCGGTGCGGCCGCAGGTGGGGCAGGAGACGATCTCCGGCCCGCGCTCGCGCAGGCCCAGGGCACGCAGAATCTCGTAGGCCACGCCGATCTCGGCCACCGGGTCGTGGGTCAGGGAGACGCGCAGGGTGTCGCCGATGCCCTCGGCAAGCAGGATGCCCAGGCCCACGGCCGACTTGACCGCGCCGCGCACCAATGTCCCGGCCTCGGTGACGCCGATGTGCAGGGGGTAGTCCACCCGCCCGGACATCAGCCGGTAGGCGGCCACGGTCTTCAGCACCGACGAGGACTTGAGCGAAATCTTGATGTCGTGGAAACCGCGCTTCTCCAGCATGGCCACGTGGCGCAGGGCGGACTCGACCATGGCCTCGGGCGCCGGGCCGCCGTATTGCTTCAGCAGGTCCTTCTCCAGCGAGCCGGAGTTGACGCCGATGCGGATGGGCGCGCCGCGCTCGGCCGCCGCGCGGACCACCACGTCCACCTTCTCCTCGCCCCCGATGTTGCCGGGGTTGATGCGCAGGCCGTCGAAGCCCGCGTCCAGGGCGGCCAGGGCCAGCCGGTGGTCGAAGTGGATGTCCGCGATGAGCGGCACGGGCGACTCGCGGCGGATGTCGGCCAGCACGGCCGCGGCCCTGTCGTCGGGCACGGCCAGGCGGACGATCTCGCAACCGGCGTCGGCCAACTCGCGGATCTGGGCCAGGGTGGCGGCCACGTCCCGGGTGTCGGTATTGCACATGGACTGGACGCGGATCGGGTTTTCCCCGCCGATGCCGACGCCGCCCACATGCACGGTTCTGGTCTGCTTGCGCTGCATAGGGACCGGGACGTTACCCGATTTCACCCGCCAAGCCAAGAGGCGCGAAGCACGCCTCGCTGGCCGCCGCGGGAGGAAGCGGCGTCACCCGGCCTACACCAAAATATAATGGAACGGATTGCCGGAGAGGCATAGCCTCTTTATCATCTACAGCCATTGTCAACAAGGAGGGCGGACCAAATGTCAACACTCAACATACGGGCGAAAATCCTTCTCGCCTTCACTCTTTCCCTCATTTCCCTCAGCGTGGCCATCCTCGCCGTCAGCCTGACCTCCATCTACAGCGACTCCATCGAACACAGCTCCACCTCCGCCTCCGGCCAGCTCGAACACATCGACGGCACCATTTCCATGTTCCTGAAGGAAGCCATCAACAACACGGCCATGATGGCAGAGGACCCGCGCGTTCGCCGGGTGGACGAAATCCTGACCAGCTTCATGGGCGAAAAACGGGGGACGAACGAGCCGTTGCCCGAGGACCGGCTCGGCAGGGAGATTCGGGGAATGTACCAGATGATCCTGCGCTCGCACCCCAGCTACGTGGACTGCTACATCGGCACCAACCAGGGCGGATTCATCATCGGGGGCAACGACCCCATGCCAGCCGGGTATGACCCGAGGGCCCGGCCCTGGTACAAGGAGGCCGCCGCCGCCCCGGACAAGGGGATCATTTCCAAGGCCTACGTCTCCACCAACGGCGACGCCATGATCTCCACGGCCAAGGCCGTCAACGAAGGCGGGACCATCCTCGGCGTGGCCGCCATGGACATCTCCCTGTCCCAGTTGACCAAGCTGGTGGAGCAGGTGCGCCTGGGGGAGACCGGGTACGTCATGCTGGTGCAGGACGACGGCGTGGTCATCGCCGACCCGGCCGACAAGGCGCACAACTTCAAGAACGTCAACGAACTCGGCCAGCCGCTTTACGGCAAGGCCTTCGCCTTGACCGGCGGAGCTCTCCGGGGCGACCTGGACGGGAAGGAATACATGGCCATCGTGCGCACCTCCCCGACCCTCAAGTGGAAGTTCATCGCCCTGATCCGGATGTCGGAGATCATGGCCCCGGTCTGGTCCAACGCCAAGACCACGGCCGCCATCTCCCTGTTCGTGCTCCTGGTCATCGCCGCAGGCCTTTGGGTCTACCTGAACCGTCTGGTCATCACGCCCCTGTCCAGGATCGTCGGAGTGCTCAAGCGCGCGGCCACGGGCGACTATACGGAACGAATCCAGGATGCGCGCCGTGACGACATGGGCGAAATCTTCGCCGCGCTCAACGCCATGTCCGACAGGCTGACCGCCGTTGTCGCCCAGGTCGTGGAAGGCAGCGCCAACGTGGCCACGGGAAGCGGCGAGCTCTCAAGCACCTCCCAGGCCCTGTCCCAGGGTGCGACCCAGCAGGCCGCTTCCCTGGAAGAGGTCTCGGCCTCCATGGAGGAGATGGCCTCGAACATCAGCGCCAACGCCTCCAACGCGCGCGAGACCGAGGGCATCGCCGCCAACGCGGCCCGCAACGCCAAGACCGGCGGCGAGGCCGTGACCCGCACCGTGGAGGCCATGCGCCAGATAGCGGACAAGATATCCATCGTCGAGGAGATCGCTCGGCAGACCAACCTTCTCGCCCTCAACGCCGCCATCGAGGCCGCCCGCGCGGGCGAACACGGCAAGGGCTTCGCCGTGGTGGCCGCCGAGGTGCGCAAGCTGGCGGAACGCAGCGGCCAGGCCGCCGCCGAGATCAGCGAGCTCTCCTCCTCCAGCATGGAGGTGGCCGACAAGGCGGGCAACCTGCTGCGCGAAATGGTCCCGGACATCGAAAAGACGGCGGAGCTCATCCAGGAAATATCCATGGCCAGCAACGAGCAGAACGCGGGGGCCGAGCAGATCAACCAGGCCCTCCAGCAGCTCGACCACGTGGTCCAGCAGAACGCAGCCGCCTCCGAGGAGATGGCCTCCACCTCCAACGCCCTGGCCGACCAGGCCAACGGGCTGCAGCGGATCATCTCCTTCTTCAAGGTGAACCTGGGCGACCAGGCTCCCCCGGGCTCCTCCGCCCGGCCGAAGGCCAAGCCCGCGGCCGGGAAGCCGCTGCCGCAGGCGGCTTCGGCCCCGGGCGGACGCGAGGGCGGCATGGTCCTCGACCTGGACGAAGGCGACAATGCGGAATTCGAGCGATTCTAGCCCCGGGCCCGCCGCCCTCCCGGCCGTCGTCCTCCTGGCGGCCGGGACCGCAGGGGCGGCGGGCCCGGAACTCGCCGCCGTCCGCGAGGCCCCGCCCGAGGTCCGGGCCTGCATGGAACAGCGGGCCGGAAAACAAATCATGGACCGGGAATACGGGGGCCAACGCCTCGTCCCGGCCCAGCTTCCCCGCGACGCGGCCGAGCAGGTCGTCTACCGCAACGCGGGGCGGGTATGCGGCGTGGGCCTCGCACGCCGGCGCCCCCGCCTCTCCCCGAAAAAAATGAAGGGCCCCGGCAAAATGCCGGGGCCCTGTTCTTTCGCCGGGGCGGGAATGGCTACTTTTTGCCCTTCTTCTCGTCCTTCTTTTTGTCCTTGGCGGCGGGCCTTTCTTCAGCTTTGGCCTCGGGCGCAACCTCGGTCGCGGCCGGGGCGGCCTCTTCGGCCGCGGCGGCGGACTTGTCCAGGACAGGGGCCGTCCCCTTGGGAGCGGCGTCCTTGGGCGTTTCCTTCTTCTTGTGCCGGGGCGGGGTGCCCTGCTCGATCCACTCGGTCTTTTCGGTCGAGGGCTTGCGGTGCACGTCCTTCATGGACAGGCACTTGACCGGGCAGACATCCACGCAATAGCCGCAGTAGATGCAGGCGTAGGGATCGCACTGCCAGGTGCCCTTGTCCCGGTCCACGGCGATGCACTGGCTGGGGCACTTGCGCTCGCAGGAGCTGCAGAAGATGCACCGGTCGATGTCGATGACCAGTTCGCCGCGATATTTCGGGAACGGCTCACGCACTTCGAAGGGGTACTTCCGCGTGGCGGGCTTCTTCAGCAGGTTCTTTACGACGGTAGGCGTAAACAGCATGGCGCCCTCCTTAGCGTTCGGTGCAACTGATGCACGGGTCGATGGACAGGACGATGACCGGGACGTCGGCCAGCTCGCACTCCGGCAGCATGGCCAGAAGCGGCGGGATGTTGGCGAACGTGGGGGTGCGGATGCGCAGCCGGTCCAGGTTCTTGGTGCCGTTGCCCCGGATGTAGTACATGCACTCGCCGCGCGGCTGCTCCACGCGGTGGTAGACCTCGCCCTCGGGCGGGTTGCCCTTGACCTTGACAGCCAGCTCGCCCTCGGGGAGCTTGCTGATGGCCTGGCGGACCAGGTCGGCGGACTGGAGCACTTCGCGGAAACGGACCGTGGAGCGCGCCCAGCAGTCGCCGGCGGTCTCGACAACGGGCTCGAAGTCGAGGAAGGCGTACCCGCCGTAGCCCTGCTGGCGCATGTCCTGGGCCACGCCGGAGCCGCGCAGGGTCGGGCCCGCCGCGCCGAGCTCCCAGGCCTGGGCCTTGGTCATCACGCCGATGCCCACGGTGCGGGTCTTGATCGTGTAGTCGTTCATCATGGTGTCCTGCAGTTCCCGGACCTCTTTCTCCACGATGTCCAGCTCGGACAGGATCCAGCGCAACTGGTCCGGGGAGAGGTCGGCGCGGACGCCGCCGATGATGTTCACGGACACGATGACACGGCTGCCCGCCGTGGCCTCGTTGATGTCCATGATGCGCTCGCGGATCTTCCAGAACTGCATGAACAGGGCCTCGAACCCGAAGGCGTCGGCGAAGAGGCCGAGCCAGAGCAGGTGGGAGTGCATGCGGTGCAGCTCGGACCAGATGACTCGGAGCAGCTTGGCGCGGTCGGGAATCTCGATGCCCATGAGCTCCTCGATGGACTGCGAGTAGCAGGCCCCGTGGATCATGGAGCAGATGCCGCACACGCGTTCACACACGGTGATCATCTGATTGAAGTCACGGATTTCACAGAGTTTTTCCAGGCCGCGATGGACGTAGCCCAACGCCGGGATGGCTTCCTTGACGATCTCGTCCTCGACCTTGAGGGTGAGGTGGACCGGCTCGGGCAGGACAGGGTGCTGCGGGCCGAAGGGAATTACGGTGGTTGCCATTTCAGCCCTCCCTAGTTCTTGGGCCCGATCTTGAGGTTGTTGGCCAAGGGGACCTTGGTCACTTCCGGATCAAGAAGGAGCGTGCGGTTGAAGTCGAGGACCAGGCCGTCGAACTTGACGTCCCACTGGTCGCGAATCTCGTTCTCCACCAGCAGGGCGGAGAAGTAGACGCCGGAAACGCTGGGGATGGGCTTGTCCATGTCGGCCACGAGCCGCAGGTGCGTGTTCTCCAGCGCCTTGTCGAAGTGGTACAGGATGCCGATCTTGCCCTCACCCGCATTGTAGGTGGAGAAGGAGACCAGGCGCTGCCCGTCGTTCTTCATGTTCATGACCTCGCCGACAACGTTGTCGAGGGTCACGTCGATAACTTTACCTTTCATGTTTCACCTCGTGCGGAGCCTAACCGGCTTCTTCCACTTTTTGCGCGAACTTGGCCAGACCGGCGACCACGCCGTCGATGATGGCCTCGGGCTTGGCCGGACAACCCGGGACGTAGACGTCCACGGGGATGACCTTGTCGACGCCGCCCACCACGTTGTAGGCCTCGCGGAAGACGCCGCCGGTCAGGCCGCAGGCGCCGATGGCGATGACGGCCTTGGGCTCGGGCATCTGGTCGTAGATGTTCTTGAGCACCTTCTTGTTCCGGTGGTTGACCGTTCCGGTGACCAGGAGCACGTCCGCGTGCTTGGGGTTGCCGACGTTGATGATGCCGAACCGCTCCACGTCGTAGAGCGGGGTCAGGCAGGCCAGGACCTCGATATCGCAGCCGTTGCAGCTACCGCAGTCAAAATGCATGATCCACGGGGACTTGGCGCGAGATTTCTTGATGAATGAACCGAACATGACTTACCCCGCGTACAGCCAGATGAGGTTAACGACGGACAGGCCTATGCCGAGCAGCCAGACGCGCTTCAGCATCCAGCGCCAGGTCATGCGGGCCATGGTGTTGTCCACCAGGATTTCGAGCAGGTAGGTGCAGCCGATCAGCACGATCATCCAGGCCACGTTGGTGGTCCAGAAGAGCGCGCACAGGCCGAGCACCAGCACGGTCTCGTACCAGTGGGCGACCTCGATGAGGCCCAGGTAGGGGCCGGAGTACTCGGTGAGCACGCCCTTGACCAGTTCCTGGTGTCCGTGGTGCGAGGTGGAGAAGTCGAAGGGCGACTTCCGCAGCTTGATGGTCAGGGCGTAGCCCAGCGCCAGGTACATGAGCGGCATCTTGGCCAGCAGCGGCTGGTCCACTTGCCAGACGGCGCTCACGGAGAAGCTGCCGGTGACCAGGTAGAAGCCGACGAAGACCAGGATGAGGACCGGCTCGTAGGCCAGGACCTGGAGCAGCTCGCGCTGCGCGCCCACCTGCGAGTACGGGGACTTGGCGGCCATGGCGCCCATGACCATGAAGACGGCGCCCACGGCCTGCACGAAGAAGATCAGCAGCAGGTCGCTCTGGGCGAAGAACAGGGCCAGCGAAGTCGCGGCCGCGATGACGTACACCCAGGAGCAGAGAATCTGCCACTGGTTGACGACCATCTTCTCTTTGCCGAACAGCTTGGCCACGTCGTAGAAGGCCTGGGTGATCGGCGGCCCCTGCCGGGACTGGAACCAGGCGGTGACGCGGCGGTCCAGACCGGCGATCAGGCCGCCGAGCACCGGACCGGCCACCAGGCCGATGATGACGAGAATGAGCGTATCCATTAGAGAGCCCCTCCCAGCATGAGGACGATCAGGGCGACCGCCAGCGCGTTGAAGATCGGAGTGAGCTTGCCTTCGGCGAACAGCTCGCCCAGGTACAGGTTACCGGTGGAGAACGGCACGGGGACGTTCATGGGGCCGATGTAGGTGCCCGCCTCGCCTGCGTTGGAACCGGCCAGGTAGGGCGGCGCGATCCGGACCTTGCGGAAGCCGGAGGCGGCCTTGACGGCGTAGATCAGCCCCAGGGCGAACACGATGAACAGCGGGCCCACGACGAAGGCGCCCGTGGAGGCCTCGAAGGAACCGAACCGAATGATGAACGGCGGCGCGTTGAACATGGGCGCCACCATGGTGTTGTAAATCCACGGCGAGAACAGGGACAGGACCACCGCTCCGCCGCACAGCAGCATCAGGGGCAGCCGGGTCAGCAGGGGCTGGCGCTCCGGGGCCGCGTTCGCCTCGCGGGAGGCCATCAGGGAACCGGCCCAGCGGGCCAGGTAGACGACCATCAGGGCCGAGCCGGTGGCCAGCATGATGACGACCCAGATGTTGCCCGCGGAGGCCTCGATGGCCATCCACTTGCCGAGCAGCACGCCGAACGGCGGCAGCATCATGGTCAGGATGCCGATGACGGTGATGAGCGCGGTGCGGGGATGCCTCGCATAAAGGCCGCGCATGTCCTCGATGTCACGGGAGCCGATGGCCTGCTCGATGGTGCCGACGCACAGGAAGAGCAGGGACTTCGAGATGGCGTGGAAGAGGATCAGCAGCATCGCGGCGGAGATGGCCAGCGGCGTGTTGATGCCCGCGCAGCAGATAATCAGCCCGAGGTTGGCCACCGTGGAGTACGCGAGGATCTTCTTGCCGTTGGACTGCCCCACGCCGAGGGCGGCGCAGGCCAGGAAGGTGAACGCGCCGCAGATGGCCACGCCGTCGGAGAGCAGGGTCCCGGCGAAGACCGGGGCGAAGCGCAGGATGACGTAGACGCCCGCCTTGACCATGGTGGAGGAGTGCAGCAGAGCGGAGACCGGGGTCGGCGCGACCATGGCGCCGAGCAGCCAGCTCTGGAACGGCACCTGGGCCGCCTTGGTGAACCCGGCCAGACACAGGAAGCCGACGCCGGTGACCATCAGCGCGCCCTGGGAGGCTCCGCCGAGGATGGCGGCGATGTTCAACGTGTTCGCCTGCATGTAGACGAGCATCATCCCGATGACGAAGGCCAGTCCGCCAAGGGAGTTCATCCACAGGGCCCGGACCGCGTTCCTGGTGGCGATCTCGGTGGCGTCGTGGCCGATGAGCATGAACGAACACAACGTGGTCACTTCAAAGAAGAAGTAGAGCCACAGGATGTTGTTGGCCAGAACCAGGCCGTTCATGGCGCCCAGGAAGAGCAGCAGGAAGAAGAAGAACCGCGGCTGGCGCGACTTCTTCAGGTGCAGATGCTCCTCGTGCTCCTTCATGTAAGGAATGGCGAAGATGCAGATGAGCGAGCCGACGATGGAGATGACCAGGACCATGATCAGGGACAGTTGGTCCCCGGCCAGGGCCGGGACATCGACATGCTCGACCATGACGATCTCGAACCAGGCGAGTAAAACGACCTGCGCCAGGGTGAATCCCTGGATGAGCAGGTTTCGGTGTTTGACACCGTAAAAGAAAATGACACCGAGCAGGGCGAAATCCATGACCGTAATCAGGAAGTCGCTGCCGATGCCGAGGAAGGAACCGACTGCAAGCGGTTCGAAGCTCCCCTGCCCAAGCAACCCAAGGGACGCAGCCGCAAGGATTGCGCCCGTCGCCACGACGGTCAGATTCCGCACGGCGCTTGACCGTACGAAATAGCAGACCAGTCCCGCAACAACTGGCAGAAGAATGAGAAGCGTAAGCAGATTCGACATGATGACCTCGTTTCAGAAGATTGAAGACGAGTACAACGGACCCCGGGATTCCGGTTCACCTCCAACCGAAATCCCGAGAGCGAATGCACCAAACCCTTAGCCTAGTAAATCAACGTCAATAGGGGAAGTCACCCCCCAGGTCAAGCGCCCTTTCCCGGGAAATCACCTGATCGGAAGCGCGGATAACCTGCTTGCATTTTTGTGAAATCTCAGAAACCGGCGTGGTTGCGGGGCTCCGCCCCCGAGGAGGTGGGCGCGCCCTGCAAAAATGAAGGCGTCGATTTTATCGGGGAAAAATCCCGAGACCCGTTCTTGTGGAATGGGGCACGCGATGCATTCAGAAATAGCCCAGTCCGGTGAGCCGGGAGAGGACCTTTTCCTTCTCGCTATTGCGGCCGTCGCGCTCCCCGGCCCCGGCAGTCGGCAGGGCCGTGCAGGGACGGCAGCCCAGGGAGCGGTATCCCTGGTCGTAAAGCTCGCAGTGGGGCAGGCCGAAGCGGTGGTGGAAGGCCCAGACGTCCCGCTCGGTCCAGTCCAGGATCGGGTTGACCATGACGTAGTCCGGGTCGCGGCGTGACTCCAGGGGCGCCCGGCCCGCCCGGTCCGGGTGCTCGTCGCGCCGGATGCCGGAGATCAGGTGGGTGGCCCCGGTGGCGCGGATGGCCGCCTTGAGGGGCTCGACCTTGAGCTCGCGGCAGCAGGCCACCGGGTCCCTGGCCAGGGGATAGCCACGCAGGTCCGCGCCCGGCCGGGCCACATGAAGGTCCACGCCCCACTCCCCGGCCATGCGGTCGCGAAAGGCCAGGACCTCCGGGAACTTGCACCCGGTGTCCAGGTTTATGGCCCGGACCGGCCCCAGGCCGCCGTGGTCCAGGATAGCCTTCCAGATAAACAGGGCCACGGTGGAGTCCTTGCCCCCGGTCCAGGCGACGCGGACCCCGGCCGGGTCCACGGACCGGGCCAGGGGGGCGAGCAGCGCCTCGGCCGCTTCGACAAGTTGTTCCAGGGTTGGCATGGTACTGGGATTTATAATGGATTACGGGACTCGATCCGGGTAGGGATTTTGGCATGAGCACCGAAAAATTGCAACTCATCGACGACCTTGTCCTGGGCAACGACATCTGCGTGCTGGCCACCTCGGACGGCTTCAAGCCCCATGCATCGCTCATGCACTACTTCGTGGACCACGCGGCCATGAAATTCTACTTCCTTTCTCTCGAAGGGTCGCGCAAGAGCCGCAACCTGATCAAGTGCCCGCACGTCAGCATGGTCATCGACCGCCGGTCCGAGGGAAAGGCCGTGACCATCGAAGGCGTCCACTCCCCGGTCCAGCGGCGGCAGACCGTGGAGGCGATCACCCATCTCTTCGTCCTGCGCCACCCGCAGCTCAAGGAATTCGCCGAGCGGCCGGACACGCGCCTGATCCGCATCGAGGCTCGCGGCGCGCAGTTGGTGGACATTGCCGGCGAGTCATTCTTCACCAAATTCCAAAATTCCTGAAAAACTGCTTGACGGTCCCTCACCGAGAGCATAAACACTTTTCCACCGCGCGCCCGTGGCTCAGCTGGATAGAGCATTCGGCTACGAACCGAAAGATCGCACGTTCGAATCGTGCCGGGCGCACCACCGAGAACAAAAGCCCTTTGCCAAACCGGCGAAGGGCTTTTCTCTTTTGGGCGTTGTCCCCCTGCCGTGGGGATTTCGGCTACCCCCCGTAGCCGTTTCCTGCTACGGTCGGTCCACGACGCGTCTCCGGCGCGGAAGGACCGTTTCCGCCCGTGACCGGGTTTACGGCCGGCGCGGCGGGAGTCGCGCCCATCGTCACGGGCCTGCACTGATCGGGCCTGGAGCTATGCCGAGGTAAAAACAGATGGATCGGACCCTGGCCAAGACCCTGCTCGCCGCCGCCCTGGTCGCGGCCCTCATCGTGCTCTCCTATTTCTTCCTGGACCGGCACGCCGCCTGGGCCGCCCACTCGCTGGCCCCGGCCTGGCGGCACCTGGCGGGACGGATATCCCTGGCCGCCGACCAGACGTTCTTCACCGTGCTCCTGGCCATCGGCTTTGCGGCCGGGGCGGCGGACGCGCTCCAGAATGGCCTGACCGAGCGATCCAGGTCCCTGCTCTACCTCTGCGCCTGCGTGAGCGCGGCCATGCTGGCCGGCGACGTGCTCAAGGAGTGCTTCGGCCGGGCCAGGCCGCCGCTGCTGTTCGAAAAAGGCGAATACGGATTCTCTCCGCTGGCCGGCGACTACATGCACTTTTCCTTCCCGTCCGGGCACTCGCTGCGCATCTTCTCCGGCATGACGGCCCTGGGGCTCATCCTGCCCGCCCTGCGCTACCCGGCCCTCGGGCTGGCCGTGCTGGTGGGCGCGGCGCGGGTGGCCGCCCTCCGGCACTACCCATCGGACGTGCTCTTCGGCGCGTTCATCGGCGTCACCGCCGCCCTCTGGGGCTGGCGGATACTCCATCCCTACGGCCGCAAGCGCGATTAGCGGCTGTTGAAAAACGGCTGTCCGGCGCGCCGCCTGCCCCCTCCGCAACACTCGCGGGGGGCCGGTCGGCGTCGGCTAGCCGTCGCAGCCCTTCACGCCGAGCTTCCTGAGAATGGTCATGGCCGGGCACCAGCCGGTGATGGCCGACTGGAGGAGGTTGCCCCCCACAAAGGCCGTGATCCAGAGCCAGTACGTGGTGTGAAAGTAGGCGAGGAGCAGGCTCGCCAGGACCAGGAATCCGGCCATGCCGCGCAGGATGCGTTCCACCGTCATGTCGTCAACCTCCGTTGAGACGCAAGGGGGGGGCCTATCGTTCCGCCATGCCGCCCGCGGTGAAGGTCATGGAACCGATGTCGCCGAAGGTCGTGGCCTGACGCACCGTCAGCTTGAGCGGCTTGGCGTAGTCCACCGTGAAGGCGTTGCCCAGGGCCAGGGGCTGGTCGTCCGTGGTGGCCAGCAGCTTTTCGCCGGGGCCGTTGGACCAGGCTCCCTCCAGCACGTACCGGCCTTCGGGCAGCCGGTAGCTCCCGCCCGGGGTCCAGGGAATGAGCAGGGACTGGCCCCGCTCGTCCGCCAGGCGCAGGGCGTGCACCGTGCGGGGGGAGATGTCCACGTAGAATTCGGACGCGGGCGCGCCGGGCGTCTCGCGCACCACGCGGAAGCGGGAGGCGCCGGGGGTGTCGGCCTTGAGGTCGTACTTTCCCATGAAATTGTCGGGGTCGAGGATGATCTCCCACCCCAGGTCCTGGCCGTTGTTGGCCCAGGGAATGGCCACGAACCCCTTGAGGTTGACCACCTCCTGGAGATCGCTGCCCCAGATGCCCTCCAGGATGAGCTGGTCGCCCTCCACCGTGCGCAGGACATCGCCCGCATGGACGAAAATGGGGTTGCCGTTGAGCCAGCAGACGAAGACGGGCTTGTCGTCGCCCGGCGGGCTCGGCAGCTTGCCGGTCCAGCGCACCTCGGCCTTGGCCAGCCTCTCGCCGTCGCTCCGCAGCTCCAGCTCGGAGAAGGGCTCAAGGACCATGCGCCGCGCCTGCATCAGGTTCACGCCGGGCCGGTCCGAGGCGAACAGGGCCAGCTCGGGCGAGAACTCCCTCGGGCCGTCGGAGAGGGTGCGCACGGCCAGGGTGGAGCCGGGGGCCAGGTTGATGACCTCGCCGCTGGCCAGGGTCCGGCCGTTGACGCTGACGCTGACCCCGCGCCCGGCGTAGGCGCGGACGTCCGCGTCGGTGAACTCGGGCGGGGTGACGTGCACCCCCAGGCGGGAGAGGAGCAGGATGGTGGCCGCGAGCTGCTGGCGCACCTTCCAGCCGATCTGGCGGATGTTCTTGCTCACCTCCACGGCCATGGCCGGGATGTTGTGCTGAGCCAGGGCGTAGCAGGTCAGGGACTTGCGCATTTCCGGATAGTTGGTGCCCTGGTCGAAGGTGCGGGTGTTGAAGAGCTTGAACTGGTAGTCCGCAGTGGGGATGGAGTCGTTCAACTCCTTGAGCACGGAATTGACCGTGTCCTCAAGGTCGATCTTGTGGTAGACCAGGGTGTCCACGATGATGGACTGGCCGTAGCGCATGGGATTTCGCAGGCTGTCCACGTAGGTCGGGCTGTAGAAGCCGCTGCCCTCATGCAGGTGGATGAAGGCGTCGGACCGGCACAGGAAGTAGCGGATGACGCGGGCGACGCGGTCCTCGTAGAACCGGTTGTAGTCGCGGTCGAAGCGCCGGTTCATGTCCACGTTGATCTGCCGCTTGTGCAGGTTGATGGACGGGACGTTGGCCCTGGGCAGGACGATGAGGTTGCCGCGCGTGACCGTGGCCCGGCTGAGAAGCTGGGCCGTGATGAACCCGGAGGACTCGTCGCCCTGGATGCCGCCCTGGACCATGACGGTGGGGCCGGGCGCCTCGCCCTCAAGGTACGCGACCCGGAGCGGGTACTGGGTGCCCGCGAAGAAGGAATGCTCCCAGGACCCCGCCGCCGAGGGCGCGGCGAAGGCCAGCAGGCAGAGTATTCCGAAGAGGATGCGCGTCACCAAACCAGCTCCTTTCGATTCCACGGGCCGCCGGGCCGGGCGGAGGGCGAAACGGCGGGCCGCCCTAAGCGAGAATATGGTAGAAGGGGTAGGTTTCCGCGAAGATGACATCGCCGTCGTTCCCCTTTATCACCAGCCTCAGGCCGAAAATATCCTTTTCCTCCATGCCGTCGGGCAGGGAGAAGGTCGTCTGGATGCGCTTGAACCGCTGGATCTGGAAGACCAGGTCCCGCGCGTTGGTCTTGGCGGGCACGGTCCGGCCGTTCTTGGTGACGAAGGAGAAGTCGGCCTTTCCCGTCACGGTCTTGTTGGCGGCCTGGAGGTTGTTCAGCTCGAAGCTGACGTCCACGTTGCGGCCGGCCAGCTTGGCCTGGATGTTCTCCACGCCCACCTGCTGCGTATCCACGCCGGTGAAAATCTGATTGAGGTCGACCTCGGGCTGGTCCGGCTTGCGCTCCACCTCGGTGGTGGCGGCGGCGAGCAGTGACTGGAGCTCCGCCGGGTCGTAGGACTGGAGGATCTTTTCCATGTTGGAGAGGCGTTCGAGCCGGACCTCGGCGTCCACCAGCCGCTGCTCCATGTCCTTGTTGGCCTCGCGCAGGTTCGCGTTGATCCGCAGGCCGCGCACGCCCATGTAGATGCCTCCGGCGGCGCAGAGCAGCAGAAAGAGCTGGGCGAAGATGAACATCTTGAGCCAGAACGGGCTGACGCGATACCGGGTCACGTCGCGGTCGTCCCGCATGAACAGCACGCTGTATTTCGAATCGCTCATCGTCCGCGTCTCCACTGCTCGCTTTCAATTTTCCAGGTGCCGTGCTCCGGCGTCAGGATCATGGTCTTCCGCCCCACGTCCGAATAGCCGGTGGCGTCCTCGAAAGTTTGCAGGAAAGCCACCTGGAGCCCACGGGAATCCGGGGTTACCTCCAGGTCGTCAACTTTCACTTTAACAGGAGCCGCTTTTGCCCACAACGTCTTTTTGTAATCAATAATGTCGGTTGCGCCTTTGCGCCCGCCCAGCTCGGCCGAGGGCGAGTAGAATCCCGCGTAGGCCGCGGCGTCCATGGCGAGCCAGGCCTCGCGCCAGCCCTCGATGAGGGTCCTGACCTCGCCGGACACGGCCGTCAGGTATTTGCCGCTCAGGTCCTCGCCCGCGGGCACGTATTCGCGCCCCGCGATGCGCCACTCTCCGTCCGGCCCCTGCTTCCAGTAGAAGCGCTTGCCCGTGGTGGAGGCCATACCGGAGGTGCGGTAGTACTGGTCGAACCAGGTCACCCAATAGCCCGGCCCGGGCACGGCCCGGATGTTGTCCACCATGACCTGAATCCAGGGCTTGGCCGCGAAGACGTTGCGCTTGTGGTCCACGAAGGACTTGAAGTCGCGTCCCTCGGAGAGGGTCATGAGGGCGGGGTCGTAATAGCTGAAGAAATGGTCGCTCTGCGCCCCCCAGTCGCGGGCCCAGTCGCGCAGCCTCCCGGCCAGCAGGTCGGCCGTGGCCTCGCCCTCGCCCTGCTCCTTTGTCCAGGAGAGGTCCGAGGCGATGACCACGGGCATCCCGTAGGCGAGTTCGCGCGCCATGTCGCGCATGTCGGGCACCTTGAGGGCCACGCAGCCGCGAGTGTCGCGGGGCAGGAACTGCTTTCCCCGGCCGTGCAGCCAGATGCCGCCGCCGGTCTTGCCCATGATCCGGTCCACGGGGTTGGGGTAGTTGAGAGCGTAGGCCAGGTCGCCGTAGAGGTCCCAGTCGAGCTTGCGGTTGATCTTGTTCCCCACGAAATAGACGCCCTCGGGGGTGCGCAGGTCGCCCTCCTCCGACTTGTCGCCCAGGGACTGGCCCGTGGTGCAGGGGAAGCGGCGCACCTCGTGCAGGGGCGACTTGCGCTCCAGCATTATCAGCGTCTGTGCGGACTTGTCCACGGCCAGGATGCGCTCCGGCCCGTAGTCGTGGGAGGAAAGCGTGAGCGACCATCCCCCGGCCAGCGCCGGGGTCCCGCTCAGGATTAACATCAAGACCGCAACGAGCAATCGCATGAGATACTCTGCCAACTCCTGCCTGGATTCCCTGTTCCCGAAGGCCGCCGTCCCGCGATATCCGGCGCTCCCGCAGCGCCGCGCGCGCCCGGGCGCACGAAACAGTAATCGTTCTTTCGGCCCGAGGTCAATGCGAAGTCGCCTCCTCGCCGCCCGTCCGGCTACTCGCCGAAGACGCGGCGGAAGATCACATCTTCATATCGTTTGTAATACGAGGGGTCGAAGGCTTCGTCAAGGTCGTTAGCCGCAAGATGCTTGTTTACTTCCGGATCGTTGCGGATCTCGTCCTCGAACTGGACCTTGTTCTCCCAGCAGCGCATGGCCACCTTCTGGACCATCTCGTAGGCGGCCTGGCGCTTGAGCCCGGTGGCGATGAGCTTGTTGAGGATGCGCTGGGAATAGAAGAGGCCGAAGGAGCCCATGAGGTTGCGCTCGATGTTGTCCGGCTTCACCACCAGCCGTTCCAGCACGCCGCACATGCGGTGCAGCATGTAGTCCACCAGGGCCGTGGAGTCGGGCATGATGACCCGCTCGACGGAAGAGTGGGAGATGTCGCGCTCGTGCCACAGGGCCTGGTTCTCCATGGCGGCCATGGCGTTGCCCCGGATGACCCGGGACAGGCCGCACAGGTTCTCGGCCGAGATGGGGTTCTTCTTGTGCGGCATGGCCGAGGAGCCCTTCTGCCCCTTGGAGAAGCCCTCCTCCACCTCCAGGACCTCGGTGCGCTGCAGGTGCCGGAGCTCCACGCCGAGGCGCTCGATGCCCCCGGCCAGCATGGCCAGGGCGGTGAAGAACTGGGCGTAGCGGTCGCGCTGGACGATCTGGGTGGAGTGGGGGTCGGCCTTGAGCCCGAGGATGGCGCAGGCGCGCTCCTCCAGTTCGGGGCTCAGGTGGGCGAAGGTGCCCACGGCCCCGGAAATCTTGCCCACGCGGATGTTCTCGCGGGCGGCGTCGAACCGTTCCTTGTGGCGCTGGAACTCGGCGTGGAAGCCCGCGAACTTGAGGCCGTAGGTGGTGGGTTCGGCGTGGATGCCGTGGGTGCGGCCCATGCAAAGCAGCCCCTTGTGCCTGTGGGCCATGTCGGAGAGCACGGCCAGGATGCGGTCTATCCCCTCGGCCAGGATGTCGCCCGCGCGGGTGAGCAGCACGCCGTTGGCCGTGTCCACGATGTCGGACGAGGTGCATCCAAGGTGGATGTAGCGCGAGCTCGGCCCGACCTTCTCCTCCACCGCGGTGAGGAAGGCGATGACGTCGTGCTTGGTGGTCTCCTCGATTTCGAGGATGCGGTCCGGGTCGAAGTCCGCCTTGGCGAGGATCTCGTCGCACGCCTCCTGCGGGACCCTTCCCATTTCGGTCCAGGCCCTGGTGACGGCCAGTTCCACTTCCAGCCAGACCCGGTACTTGTTCTCCAGGGTCCACAGCGCCCTCATCGCCGGGCGGGAATATCTCTCAAGCATGTCTCTCCCTCGGTAAGCTGTGTCGGATCATGAAAAAAGGCAGCCGCGGCTGCCTTTTCACGACTTATGAGGCCGAGCCTGCGGACGATGTGTCCGAGGCTTTTTTCGCGGGGGCCGCATCGGCGCCCCCCGATCCCGACTTGGCCGGGCAATGGGAAGCTTCGGCGGGCGTGGCCGCCTCTCCCGGCTGGGAGCCGGAGTGCTGTCCGCCGTAACCATCCGCGAACCAGCCCCCTCCCTTCAAATGAAAGGAGGAGTGGGAAATAAGCCGTTTGGACTTGCCGCCGCACCGGGGGCAGTCCACCTCTTTTTCCTCGAACCCGGACTGCCAGTCCTCGAACACGGCCTGGCATTCCTTGCACTGATACTCGTAGATGGGCATTGCGATCTGACCTGCGGTTTTCGAAAGTTTGAAATCCGAAGGACGGGGGCCGCGCTACTTGGCGGCGGCCTTCGCCTCCTTGATGGCGGCCTTGATGGCCTTCTGGCGGCGGTGACGCTTGCGATCCAGTTCCTTCATACGCTCATGCTTCTTGTGACGTGCCATGGTGGTCTCCTTGATATTTCGGCCCGGTGGGGCTTTTCTTCCTTGCGAGCCGCACTTCATATAACAATGGGACCCCGTTTGTCCACCCCCCGCGATCCACATTTTCCCTTGACGCAACCGGCCCGGATGACCATATTCCCCCCCAAAACAACAGCACGAGGGGACCAGCCGCCATGATAAAAAGCGTCAGCATCAAGAACGCCGTCAGGGACACGGTGGAAATTTTCCAGTTCGACCAGTGGATGCGGTTCTATTTCGTCAAGGGGGAAGGCGAGGACCTGCGGGTCGAAATCCCCGAGGATGTCATGGAGCAGGTGAAGGCGGACCATCCCGCCCTGTACCGCCTGGCCGACATCTCCAACAACGGCGCCATCGACTACCAGCGCTCCCAGGAGAACGTCTGCTCCTACGTGGCCGCGCACCTTGGCGGCGAGAAGTACGACGCCACGGTCCTGCCCCAGGTCTTCGACAACGCCGCCTTCAAGATCGAGATGTACATCTTCAACGTCTGGCTCAAAATGCACGAGGCGCACCTGGACGAGGAATACCTCGACTTCGGCCAGTGGCTTGAGATGTACGAGGGCTGGAACTCCCTGGACGAGGTCAAGGCATACCGCAAAAAGCTGCTGGAAAACGGCACCGACCCCGGAATGCCCGCCTGCGGCACGGCCCAATAGCCACCGCCGAAAGAAAAAAAACGAAGCCCCCGGAACCACGTTCCGGGGGCTTTTCTTATGCGGCCCCATGTCAATCCCTCCCATTTGCCCTGTCTTCGACTGTTCACAGGCCAG